>JBIPNX010000055.1:0-8882 GCA_044378145.1 Flavobacteriales bacterium
TCATCATTACATATTATTGGCCCCCATCGGGCGGCTCGGGCGTGCAGCGCTGGGTATATTTTGCCCGCCACCTGCGCGAGCTGGGCTTTGAACCCATTGTTGTTACGGTTGATGAAACCAAGGCATCGTACAAGTTTATTGATGAGAGTTTTGGCAACCTTGTAAAAGAGGTAGAGGTACATAAAACCGATACGTTTGAGGTGCTTAAACTCTACTCTAAAATTATGGGTGGCGATGAGCGTAAGTTTATTCCCCAGGGTTTTGCAGGCGAAAAGAAACCGGGCTTTTTTCAGCGGGTTAGCCGTTTTGTTAGGGGTAATTTTTTTATACCCGATGCCCGTGTAGGCTGGGTTAAATATGCCCGTGCCCGTGCTGCCGAAATTATAAAAAAAGAAGGCATCAAAACCGTTATAACAACCGGCCCGCCGCACTCTACACACCTGGTAGGGTTATACCTAAAAGAAAAACTAAACATAAACTGGTTTGCCGATTTGCGCGACCCGTGGACGGAGATTTACTATAACGAATTGCTCTTTCAAACCGATTATGCCAAAAAGGTAAATAAGCGGTTAGAAAAGAAAGTGTTGGAAAAAGCCAATAGGGTTACAACCGTTGGTCCTACGTTAGCATCGTTACTGGCTGCTAAGCTGCAACCTTTACAACAGGCCAAAGTAAATGTGTTGTACAATGGCTATGATAGCGATAAAATGGCAGGCCTGCCTGTGTACACCCGCAGCGATAAATTCATCATCAGCTTTATTGGAATATTGAGCGATAGCCAACCAATCAATGCTTTTGTTGATGGACTTAAACTGTTCTTTACCCAGGTAGCTGATGCGTTGAATAATATTGAGTTTCACTCAGCAGGAGAAATGTCTACAGGCATTGAGCAGAATTTATTGGAGGCTTTGCCCCAGGCACAAATAATCAGGCTGGGTTATTTACCACATCAGCAGGCATTGGCACAAATGAGTTCTTCTGACCTGCTGTTTAACAGCCTTGCCGAAACACCCGATAGCAAGTTGCTTATATCGGGCAAATTGATGGAATACCTTGCCAGTGGCCGCCCTGTGCTTTGCCTTGGCGATACCGGTGGCGATGCTGCTAACCTGCTAAACAAGTTTGAACGGTCGGCAATATTTAGCCGTACCGAAGCCGAAAAAATAGCCGCTTTTATAAAAGATATATATTTACTGTGGCAAAAAAATGAAAACGGGTCTATTACCCGCAATGGTATTGAAGAATATTCGCGCCGTGCGGTAACCCGTAAATTAGCCGAACTTATTAAAAACAGCGAGAACTAAATGAGCGACGGATTTATTCAAAATATAAAAACAGTGCTGGTGCTGGGCCCGCACCCTGATGATGGAGAATTTTCATCGGGCGGTACCATTGCCAAAATGCTAGAGAGTGGGGTAGAGGTGCACTATGCTGTATTCAGTATGTGCGAAAAATCTGTACCCGCAGGCTACGAGCCTGATGCCATTAAAAAGGAACTGATTGCTGCCGCTAAGTTTATGGGCATTGAGAAGAACCTTATTATGTATAACTATGAGGTGCGTTGTTTCCCGGAGCACCGCCAATCTATATTAGAAGATTTGACAGCACTGGAGCGTCGCTTAAAACCTGATTTGGTTTTATTACCTAGTAGTGCAGACATTCATCAGGACCATAAAACCATACACGAAGAAGGTGTGCGCGCCTTTAAAAATACTCGTGTGTTGGGGTACGAAATGCCTTGGAACAATTTTACCTTCCATAGCAATATGTATGTGGCTTTGGAAGAGCGCCATGTGCTTAAAAAGATTGAGTGGATTGATAAATACGAGACACAAAAATTCCGCTACTATAGCAGCGAAGAGTTTGTAAACAGCCTTTCTAAACTGCGTGGCATACAAATACGCAAGCCCTATGCCGAGGCTTTTGAAATGATACGATGGATAATGTAACGGTTCAAAATATTCTTGATTATGCCGCTGCTTTGGAACTGCAAACCCAAAGCGGACCTGATGCTGATTATTCTGAAATCATCACCGCAGGCAAGAGCATAAACATTGCAACCAAGGGCCAGATTACCTTCCTTTCTTCTAAATACGCGTCTACTGCTAACGAACTGTTAACGGAATGTGGCAGTAATATTATAGTGCTGGAAGAAACCTTTAAGCCACTTGCCAAACCGGAGGTATTTACAACCAAGCATTTTATTTTCTCAACGGAACCTAAAAATACGGTATCAGCTATACTGCTGCATTTTTTTAATAAACCTGCCGCACACAGCATCCATTCAACCGCCATAATATCAGCAAAAGCAACCATTGGCAAGAATGTACATATTGGCCCTTACAGCGTTATTGAAGATAACGTTACCATTGGCGATAATACGAGTATTGGCAATAACGTGCATGTGCAGCACAACTGTACCATTGGTAACAATGTGGTTATAAAATCGAGCACAGTTATTGGCAACAGCGGTTTTGGATTAACTAAAAACGAGGCCGGTGAATATTCGGAGTTCCCTCACTTTGGGGCTGTTATTATTGGCGATAATGTGCAGATAGGAAGCAATGTTTGTATAGACCGTGGCTCATTGAATGATACCATCATCCACAAAGGAGTAAAGGTTGATAACCTGGTACATATTGCCCATAATGTAGAGATTGGCGAAAACTCGTTAATTATAGCCAACACCATGATTGGCGGCAGCACCAAAATAGGCGCCAATTGCTGGATTGCACCCTCGGTAAGCCTGCGAAATAACATTACTATTGGCGATAATACTGTAGTAGGTTTAGGTAGCGTTGTTACCAAAAGCTTTGAGAATGAACCGGAAATAGCCGGCGTACCTGCCCGCAAGCTCGATGAGTTTAAAGCCTTACTTGAGCAGTTCAAAAAAATGATTTAACACACGTTTTTTCCTTATTCTATTGGTTTTGTACTTTATAAAAGCTAATTTTATGAAGTTAAACCTGTACATAGGTATGAAAAAACGTTTACTACCCGTATTATTCCTCACTTTTAGCGCTGTTCTTTTTTCAGCATTAAACGCCTTTGCCGATGATGGCAAAAACGCCATCCGCTTTATACAAAACAAAGGCCAGTGGGACAGTAAAATCCTTTACAAAGGCTCTATTCCCGATGGGGACCTCTTTTTTGAGAAAAACTGCCTGACCTTTAATTTTTGGGACGGCAAGGCCGTACAAAGGGTACACGCCAATAAAAGCGATGGGCTCCCTCCTAAAAAAGAGATAGACTTCCATGCGTTTAAGCTGAAGTTTTCGGGTGCTAACCCAAACCCTATGGTGACCTCTCTTGCCCAAACAAGCGAGTATTATAACTACTACATAGGCAATAAAAAAGATAAGTGGGCTTCGCATGTAAATGCGTTTCAGGATATACGTTATACCGGGATTTACAATGGAATTGACCTGTCTGTAAAATCTAACGGGATGTCTGTTAAGTACGAATTTACCGTAGCTCCTAACGCCGATGCAAACCAGATTGTTCTTGATTTTGAAGGCACCAGCGGCCTGCAATTAAAAGACGGTAACCTGATAATCAATACCTCAATCAACGATATTATTGAGCAGAAACCGGTTGCCTTTCAAATGATAAATGGCGTGGCTGTACCGGTAGAATGTGCCTTTGTATTAAGCGGTACTAAAGTGTATTACACTTTCCCTAACGGATACGATAAACGCTACGAATTAGTAGTTGACCCTAACCTTATTTTCTGTTCGTATTCAGGCTCTGTTATTGATAACTGGGGCTTTACCGCTACTTACGACCAGTTTGGTAACCTGTATGCAGGTGGTATTACATTTGCCAACGGCTATCCATTATCGGTAGGTGCTTTTCAGCAAACATTTGGTGGCGGTAGCTGCGATGCTACTATCAGTAAGTACACTGCTAACGGCTCAGTGTTTTTATACTCTACCTATTTGGGTGGCGATGAAGCCGACCAGCCCCATAGTATGATTGTGAACGGCAATAACGAGCTATACGTTTATGGCAGTACGGGTTCCGATAACTTCCCTACTACTACAGGTGCTTACGACCCTACCTACAATGGTGGAACCACTATAAGTTTTGAGTCGGGTTTTATTGATTTTAACATTGGCTCAGATATTTACATTGCCCGTTTTAAAGATGATGGAACTGACCTTTTATCATCAACCTATTACGGTGGCTCGGCAAATGATGGCCTTAACATTAACGGCAACCTGCAATATAACTATGCCGACCAGTCGCGCGGGGAGATTTACATTGACCAATTGAATAACGTATACATAGGTTCTTCAACCCTATCGACTAACCTACCTGTTACAATTGGCGCTATGCAACCTGCCAATGGCGGCTCGCAAGATGGTTGTATTGCTAAGTTTGATAATAACCTGTCTACCCTGCAATGGGCTTCGTATTTAGGCGGCTCCAATGCAGATGCTATTTACTCGCTAATAGTTGATAAAAGTTATAACGTATATGCTACGGGTGGTACAACATCGCAAAACTTCCCGGTAACTAACGGCGCGTTGCATACTGCTTACTTGGGTGGTATTGCCGATGCATTTGTAACAAAAATATCAGCCAACGGGCAGCAACTATTGCGTTCTACCTACTACGGTACCGACCAATACGACCAGGCATATTTTGTGCAACTGGATAAGCAGGGCGATGTGTATTTTGTCGGCCAGACCGAAGGTACAGGCACAAGTCTTATTGTTAATGCCGCATTTAATAACCCCGGCGGTAACCAGTTTATTGCCAAGCTGGCTCCTGATTTAGATAACATTGTATGGTCTACCGCTTTTGGTAAGGCTGCCGGCAAACCGGACATTGTTCCTTCTGCTTTTCTTGTAGACGTTTGTAGCAAGGTGTATGTATCGGGCTGGGGTGGAGATTTATTCGGACAGAACATTAATAATGCAACTACAACAGGCCTTCCGTTAAGTAACGATGCATTCCAATCGAGCACTGATGGCAGCGATTACTATTTAATTATTATTGATGATAACGCTTCATCATTAATATACGCAACCTACTTTGGTGGCGCATCTGCCGAAGAACACGTAGATGGTGGTACCAGCCGTTTCGACAGGCAGGGTATTATTTACCAGTCTGTTTGTGCGGGTTGCGGTGGCTTAAGCGATATGCCAACAACACCCGGTGTGGTTTCGCAAACCAATAACAGCACCAACTGTAACAATGGGGTATTTAAGTTCGACTTTGATTTCCCTATGACAGTGGCCGATTTTGCTTACCCGCAAACCGGTTGCGCCCCTTACGATATTACCTTTAACAACCTGAGTACAGGTGGGGTTACTTATGTATGGACTTTTGGTGATGGTTCACCATCTTCAAATGCTATTAACCCACAGCATACCTATACCGACCCTGGTACGTACACCGTTACCCTAATTGCACAAAACCCTGCTAACTGTAATATTGCCGATACTACATCGCAAATCATATTTATACTAGACCAAACAGCATCTACGTTGCCTGATACATCAACTTGTCCAGGAATACCTGTACAAATAGGTATACCACCACTTAGCGATCCTAACGTTACGTATACATGGTCACCCGCAAGCGGTGTTAACAATGCATCTGCATCAAGCCCATTGGCAATTGTTAGCAGCCAAACAACTTTTACCCTGCTGGTTACTAATGGAACCTGTGTAGATACCTTTTATCAGACAGTAAACATAAGCGGCTCGTTAAATATTAACGCGGGGCCTGATATTACCCTTTGCCAGGGACAACCAGGGCAAATAGGTTTTGTAGATAATACAGGCAACTTTACTTATTTATGGAGCCCTGCTACAGGCTTAAGCGACCCTACAATTTCTAACCCTATTGCAGATCCTTCACAAACTACAACGTATATACTTACTGTAACATCTAACGATACTACAGGCTGCGGAAGCGATATTGATACGGTCACGGTCTTTATTTCTAACGTGCCTCCAACAGCAAGTTTTGAATATTTATTTGCACCAACATGCGATAAGCTTGGCATTGTATTAGATAATACATCGGGCGGCACAGGCCCATTCTACTGGAATTTTGGTAATGGCTATGTTCCAGCAACGGGTGATACCAGCATTCTGGTTGATTACAGCAGCTCTTACACCATTAGCCTTGTTGTGGGTAATGCGCCGTGTTCTGATACGGTAACAGTAACCATAACAGCACAAGGACTTGGCGGGTATTTGCAGTTGAATGATGTAAACGTAATTACCCCGCTTAACGGCGATAACCTGAATAGCTGCTTTAGCCCGATACTACCAATGGGTTATAACTTAGCCCCTGAATCGTTCCCGTTATTGGCTTGCTCTGAGTTGACTATTTACAACCGTTGGGGACGTAAAATATGGGAAGGCAACGGATGCTGGAATGGTTATACCCAAGGCGGTTCTGAAGTAACCGAAGGGGTGTACTACTATATATTTAAAATTGGCGATTTAGATAAACACGGTACCATTACCGTAGCCAAAGGAAAGTAGTTTTCTGCTATGATATATATAACAAAAGGCAGGTAATTTACCTGCCTTTTTTGTTTAATCCCTCCCCTCTGACTTTTCAGTCAGAGGTACTCCCTTTATAAGGGAGAGTTTTATGGAATTAATATTTTATTGCCCAATCCAGGCTTTGCGGATTGATAATTGCTTAGGTGTAGCTGCCGGGTTTAGTTTTAAGGTAGGCTGTCCGCTGGGAATGTTTATCAGCTTAACAACACACGATATGGTAAACTCCTCGTCGTTATAAGTATGCCTTGCAGTAAGGGTTATTGGCTTGCCTAAGGCTGCTTTATCTTTAAGCAGGGTAAACAGGTTGTCTACATTATCAGGCGTTATGCGTTTGCCTTCTACTGCTACTATAGCATCGTCTGCTTGTACCAAACAGCTACCGCTCATACTGTTTTCGTCTACCAATCTATCATCTAAAAATATAGCGCTGGAACCTGCAAAAGCCTGACGACCTCCAATAACCAACCGCTTATCGGCCGAGAGGTTGGTGTACGATAAGCCTACCAGTTCTACAATATCTTTTATTGGCAGGGGCTTGTTACCGCTTACATATGTTTTTAGGAACGTTCCAATTTCAGGGTAGGTAAGGCGGGTAATTTCGTCAAAGAGTTGATTGTCTTTAAATGGTTTGTCTTTACCATATTTCTTAGACAGGTCGGCCATCAGGTTTTGTATGCCATATTTACCATCTGACAAAGAACGTAACTTAATATCAAGGCAAAGGCCAATCAACGCACCTTTCTCGTACACGTTGCCATACTGGTCTTCGTATTTATCAAGCACCCCAAGGCTCATGGTGGTAAAGGGTAGCGTATCGTTATACTTTTTCGCGCTGTTTATTTTGTCTTGCAATACGTCTATATAATCGTCCAGTGTAATAAGTCCTGCCTTTATTTGTACCAGCGATGCGGCGTACTCTGTAGTACCCTCGTACATCCATAAGTGGGCCGACATTTTAGGGTTATCGTAATCAAAAAACTGTATTTCTTCGGAGTGGATATTAAGCGGCGTAACAATATGGAAAAACTCGTGCGCCGAAATATCTTTTACTGTTTGCGATAGGCTATTGGCTTCCGATTCAGGTAGAAAATAGAACGAGGAATATGAATGTTCCAAAGCACCGTAAGAACCTGACTTACTAAAGAAACCGGAGAACAGGCTAATGATAAACGCGTATTTTTTTACAGGCAGCGTTCCGCCTAAATAATCTTTTTGGGCGTTAAGTATCTGCTTAATATTTGGCGCAAGTTGTTTGGCTGTTACCTTTTGGTTGGGAGAAAATACCGATACTAATATTTTAGCACCCCCTATATTAAGCCAGGCTGTATCGGGCTGGCAATACATAATAGGCGAGTCGGCTAGTTGGTGGTAGTTGTCAAACTTTATTACGTCAGACGTTTTTCCGCTGGTTAAATCAGCCGCCCCGGTAGATGCGTAAAAGCCTGCAGGTTTGGTAATATATAACTCGTAGGGAATTTCTTTCTGGTCTTTCAGGTATCCAAAAAAGCCAAAGTTGTTTAATACAAAGTTAGTGTCAGCCTGAATGTTGGTGCCTGCGGGTTCAAAAACAAAATTTTCAGGGTTGTTGCTATCCCAGGAGTCTTCTACATCGTAGCTCACAAAGGTTAGGTTTTTAGCATCAGATATCATCCAACCATCCTTATCGGTAGGTGTTACCTTTAGCTTCTTGCCCTTATTGTCAAAAGCTGTAAAGTTTGATATAAAACGGCCAAAGTCGTAAACAGAATAGGTGCCCGGTACCATGCGTGGTATACGGTACTCAATAGTGTTGTTTTCTGTTTTTGGGGTGTAAACCAGTACGGTAAGCTTATCGTCGTGCACCTTGGTTAGGTCTACAAAGCAGCGGTAGGCCTTTTTTCCTTCAGCCCCTCTGTCATCGTCAGGGTCGACCTGCGCGTGAAGGGTAAGGCTAAATATAAGCGCAAAAAGTAAGGTTATGTTTTTTAACATATCGGGTTGTTGAAATTGCTAAATTAAATTGTGGTTAAAGCTACAGGTATTTTATCATATTTTTGCCTTTATACCATATTTGTACCATGAAGAAGGAAAAAGTTACAGTACAAGCCAAAAACAATCAGGAAACCCAAAACAACCCGGGCGATAAAAAGACCCTTTGGGCTATTGCCATTGTTGGCCTGTTTGCGCTTATTGCCGTTTATTGGAACCACTTTGACAACACTTTCCATTTTGACGATAGCCATACCATTACTGATAATGTTTATATACGCGATGTGAAGCAGCACTATAAAAAGTATTTTACTGATGCTACAACCTTTACGCCGCTACCTGCCAATCAAACATACAGGCCATTGGTTACATTTAGCCTTGCGG
>JBIPNX010000056.1:0-8865 GCA_044378145.1 Flavobacteriales bacterium
ACTTTAACCCCTTTAACATTAAACGTTCTGCGGGTGTGGGTGTAAGGGTGTTTTTACCAATGTTTGGTATGCTGGGCTTAGACTATGGTTATGGCTTTGATAAGATTGACCGCCTTGGCAGTAGCCAGCAACGCGGCAACATACACTTTATAATTGGCCAGCAGTTTTAATAATTGATAGGAGTCAATTCATAATTATCAATTGAAAAAATTAGATTTGCACGGTAATTGAGTAGTTATAAATTAGATTGTAAAATTTAACACCAATGAAAAGGATAACAGCCGCCATTTTTGCCCTGTTTTTAGCTTTAGGCTTAAACGCGCAAAAGTTTGCTTATGTAGACAGCCAATACATATTGGATAACATACCCGATTACAAATCGGCGCAAGCGCAGTTAGATAAGTATTCGCTGCAATGGCAAAAAGAAATTCAGGGTAAGTTTGATGAGCTTGATAAGTTGTACAAAGACTTTCAGGCAGATGCTATTTTGCTTACCGAAGAGATGCGTAAAAAACGCGAAGACGAGATTTTAGACAAAGAGAAAACAGCCAAAGAATTGCAAAAAACACGCTTTGGTAAAGATGGCGACTTGTTTAAAAAACGCCAGGAGCTTGTAAAACCTATTCAGGACAAAGTATACAACGCCTTGAAAGACTACGCTACAACCAAAAACTACGCGGTAATATTTGACAAATCGAGCGACTTGACTATTTTGTACGCTAACCCTAAATACGATATCAGCGACGAGATTCTGGACGAAATGGGCTATAAAAACACCAGCACCGATGATGGTGGTGGTACAGGTGGAAGCGGCACAGGCGGTGGCAATACCGGTGGTGGAAGCGATAAAAAATAATCAGTTTTAAAAACAGTAAATGAAGAAATTAGCAATAATTGCACTAATTGCCCTATCGGCACTGACTGTAAACGCACAAGTAAAGGCTAAATACGGATGGATTAACTCTTCCGAGTTGTTAGACATTATGCCTGAAAGAAAAAAGGCAGCGGTTACTATCGATTCTATGGTTAAAGCCGAAGAAAGCATCATCAAAATTCTGAATGATGATTACGAGGCAAAAGCAAAAAAACTAGCTGCTGAAGGCCCTAAAATGACTCCTGACCAGTTGGCCCGTGCAAAAGACGAATTAGGCAAAATTGAAGATGCCATTTACATGCAAACGCAAGGTGCCCGCGATAAAGTGCAGAAAAAGGAACAAGAGCTTCTTAACCCTATTTTAGATAAGGTTTCTAACGCCATTAAAGAGGTGGGTAAAGAAAACGGCTATACCTATATTTTCGATATCAGCTTAGGCCAGATACTTGTTTATCCCGACACTGAAAACGTGCTTAAACTGGTTAAGAAAAAGCTGGGTTTACCGGTAATGGACTAGTAGGCCTGTCTTGAAAAAAAGCGCTTCTATAGGAATTTTTGATTCGGGCATTGGCGGCCTAACGGTTGCCGGTGCTATTACCCGCGCTTTGCCTAACGAGAATACCATTTACTTTGGCGACACCGCCCACATGCCTTACGGCGACAAATCGCCGGAGCTGATAAAAAGGTACTCTACCCAAATAGCCGATTTTTTATTGAGCAAAGGCTGCAAGGCCATTGTTATTGCCTGTAATACGGCATCGGCACAAGCATATAAAGAGGTTGTAGAACATGTTAACGGCCAGGTGCCTGTTATCAATGTTATCGACCCTGTAGCGCAATACATTACTACTAAATACCCCGATAAAAAGATTGGGGTTATTGGTACCAAAGGCACTATTGGTTCGGGTATCTATCCTAAAAAAATTAAGAAGCTGAATAAAAATGCCAACGTAACATCACTGGCAACCCCTCTGTTGGCGCCCATGATAGAGGAAGGCTTCTTTAATAACAACATCAGCCGTACCATCATCAACAGCTACCTTTCTAAAAAGAATATAGTTGATGCCGATGTGGTAATCCTTGCCTGCACACACTACCCGCTTATTAAGAAAGACATAATCCAGTTTTACGGTAAAAGGGCCGATGTGGTAGACTCATCAGACGTGGTAGCGGCATTTGTAGAGAATGTGCTACGCAAAAACGAGTTGATTAATACGTCTAAAAACCTCGGTAAGCACGAGTTTTACGTTTCTGACTTTACCGAGAGTTTCGAAAAAAGCACCAAGGCCTTCTTTGGCGAAAAAATAGACCTGAAAGAGGTATTTCTGGGCAACTAAACAGAACGTTTTTATCCTTGTTTCGGTAGCCAATTCAATAAAACGCTACTTTTAAAACTTATCCTTTTGGTAAGTTGTATTAGCATGAAAAAGATATTACTGGTAGAAGATGAGGCAAGCGCTGTAGACTTTATAAGAAAAGGCCTTACAGAGGCTGATTATGATGTGTCGGTAGCTTTTGATGGCGATACAGCACTTAATATGGCTGCAGGTTCGGCGTTTGATTTATTTATACTTGATATAATGCTTCCCGGAAAAAACGGCATAGAGATATGTAAAGAACTGCGGGACCGTAATGTAAAAAGTCCAATACTTTTTCTTACCGCACTTGGCACATCAGAAAATATAGCGCTGGGCTTAAATATAGGGGCCGACGATTATCTGGTAAAACCGTTTAAATTTATAGAGCTAAACGCAAGGGTAAATGCACTACTAAGGCGCGGCCAGCAAGCTGAAGCCCAGCCCACAAAGCCTAAAAATATTTATACCATTGCCGATTTGGTAGTAAACGACGATGCTAAAACCGTTACCCGGAATAAGACAGATATATTGCTAACCGCTACTGAATACCGCCTGCTGCTTGCCCTTATCAAAAGCAGGGATAAAGTACTTTCTCGCGTTGATTTATTGGAAAGCGCATGGGATATTAACTTTAATTTGGGCACCAATGTGGTTGATGTTTACATTAATTACCTGCGCAAAAAAATAGACACTGATTATACAACCAAGCTTATACATACCGTTGTAGGCATGGGTTATGTGCTAAGAGAAAAATGAAAACACAAAATAAATTAGCCATAGTATTAGGTGTAGTTTGCATAACAATAGTTGTGTTATTTGGCAGTATTGTTTACTATGTGTTTGACAAATACTCGTATGTTGATTTTTATAAAAGGCTTGAAACAAGGGTAAGCATATCGGCAAGGTATAATCTGGAAAATGACACCACAAATGCCGAAAATTTAAAGCTAATAAGAAAACAGCATTTAGAACAGCTGGAAAATGAACAGGAGTATGTAATACCTTTTGAAGCAGGCCTGTCTATTGACGAAACCGCGAAAAAACATAACCTGCCGGCAAGCTTACTTAGTGATATTGCTGCCAACGGAAAGGCCCAGCAGAAAAATGGCAATACTTTTTTTGCGGGTAGCGTGCACAAAAAAGATAATAAGCAGTATTATGTAATAGTATCGGCAAGCAACTACTATGTTTCGCACCATCTCTTATTCTTACGTAATATTATTATAGTTGGGGTAGTATTAACACTGCTAATTGTATTCTCATTTTCTGTCTATTTTTCCAAGCGCATTTTCGATCCTATTAAGCAGATAACTGCTAAGGTAAAAAAAATAAGTACAGAGAATATTCACCATAGACTAAGCAGCGATAATTATAAAAACAGCAACGAAATTGCCGAGCTTACTAACACGTTTAACGACCTGCTAAACCGTGTGGAAACAGCCTTTGAGATACAAAAAAACTTTATAAGCAACGCATCGCATGAGTTGCGCACACCTCTTACCTCTATTATTGGCGAGGCCGATGTGTCGTTGCTGAAAACGCGCACAGCTGAAGAGTATCAAAAGTCGTTGCAAAATGTATTGCAGCAGGCCGAACGGTTAGACCAGATATCAAAGTCGCTGCTGTTTTTAGCACAAACCGGCTATAAAGGCAACGCCATTGTTTTTGAAATGGTAAGGGTAGACGAGATTATATGGCAAACCAAAGCATTGATAGATAAGATTAACCCCGCTAATAAAATACAGGTAGACCTTAGCTTGTTGCCCGAAGATCCTAAAAAGCTCAAAATAAACGGCAATGCGCAGCTACTACATCTGGCTTTTTCTAATATACTAACCAACGCCTGCAAGTACTCTAATAATAGCCCTGTTACAGTTTATATCGCATCGAGCGATGCGCACGTGGTTATAACCATTAAAGACAGGGGCATTGGTATTCCCGAAACAGAATTAGCCTATATATACGATCCGTTTTTCAGGGCATCAAATACCAAAATGTTTGAGGGCTATGGCATAGGGCTGCCATTAGCGCGCAACGTTATTACCCTGCACAAAGGCACGCTAACGGTAGAGTCTGAGATAAAAGTACACACTACGGTACAAATTAAATTGCCCTTGTTTAAAGTGAAACAATAAAATTCTAATCGGTTTCTAATCTGCTTCTTAGTGGCTGTTAATACGGCCGCGTTTTTTTTGCGCTTTAATTTTTTAAGAAATGGCGCAGACAATATTAGTCCCTACCGATTTGCGTGTAGCATCGCTCAACACATTAAAACTTGCACTTGAGTTTTTGGATGGTGGGCCGGTACGGGCTGTGCTTATGTATGCCGAGTATTTAGACGATTCTATTACCGATTTGCTTTTTTATAGCCGCAAAACAAAAATTAGTAACAGTGTTAGCAGCGAATACAGGGAAGCGTTAGAAATTTTACGTAACAGGTTTGAGGCTAAACTGCTGGGCAATATTGTTATTGAACGTTTTCATGGCTACAATAGTAACGCACTCAACAATTTTATCGATGCCAATAAAATTGACATGGTATTTATACCTAAAAGCTACCAATTAAAAACTACTTCAAAATCAACTAACCCAATACCATTATTAAACAAGTTAAAGCTTTCGGTATATCAAATGGAATGGCATGCTGACAACAGCAACATAACAGAACGGGAGCAACTAACCGCATTGTTTAATTAATAAACGTATTATGCATAAAAACCAATTTCCGACAACACCCTTAGGGCGGTTAAAATTATTTTTTACTTTCTTCGACTCGCGCTGGGAAGACCTTACAAGGCAGAGCTGGGCAAAAATTGTGTATAGCGATTTTAGCGCAGGGCTTATTGTTGCGATGACAGCCATACCAATGGCAATGGGCTTTGCAATGGCAATGGGTATGCGCCCCGAGCATGGCATAATAGCGGGTGCCCTGGCATGTGTAGTAGGGCGTACATTTGGGGGCTCTAAATACCAGGTATACGGGCCAACAGCAGCATTTATTCCCGTTATAGGCGGGCTAATTGCCAAATACGGCCCCGCTAGCGGCGGCAATTTTGAAGAGGCCCATGGCTTTTTAATACTGGTATCAATGATAGCCGGTGTTATTCTAGTTATAATGGGCTTGTTTGGTTTTGGGCGGTTTGCAAAACTGGTTCCTAACTCTATTATTGTTGGTTTTACTATAGGTATAGCGGTTTCTATTGCCCTTACAAATTTTGAAGATATTTTGGGCATAGAGTCTTTTAAAGATTTTATAGGGCAAGACGATGATATTAAAGGCGGGTTGGTTCACAACATAAAATCGGCCATTGGTAATATTGACAAGATTAATATATGGTCGATATTTTTAGGTGTTTTAACTTTTGGTTTAACAAAGGGGTTATTACGCATTTCTATATTTATACCGGGGCCTGTAATTGCAATGGCTTTTGCTACCGTGCTTTCGGCAACACTTTTGGCCGATAAAAACATTATTCTGGTAAAAGACCTTTACGGCTCTATACCCAACAACTTTTTTGTGTTTACGCCACCATCACTACCTGGTTTTGATGCAGTCATATTAGGCGATATTATATATTTTGTATTGGCAATTGTTTTTGTATCGGGGGTAGAGAGTATCCTGTGTTCATCAATGGCCGATAAGCTTGCTGAAAACAAAAAAACACCATTTAACCCCGATAAAGAATTCTTTGGCCAGGGCATGGTGCAAATTATTACCCCGTTGGTACAGGGCTTCCCCTGCACAGGAGCATTGGCACGCACAGCAACCAGTATTAAGGCAGGCGCTAAAACGCCTCTTGCGGGCTATTTTAAAGCTGTTTTAAAACTTACAATGGCATTTTACCTTGCACAGTACTTAGAGCTTATTCCTATGGCTTGTATTGGCGGCATTTTGGTGTGGGTAGCATCTAACATGATTAAGCCATCTGAAATAAAAGAAATTAAGCACCACGGTAAATTTGAGTTTGCTATGATGGTGTATACCGCTGTAATGGTACCCGTTACCGACTTTTTAACCGGTGTCCTTTCAGCCTTAATTATCTATTTTGTAGTAAAGTATGTGTTTAAAAGAAGGCTTGCAAAAAAGAATATGTAGTAGTTTTTTCATAGGTCTAAATTAGCTTAAGGCCCCCGCTTACGGGGGCTTTTTGTTTTCTATAATGTTCCTGTTATGTTTAGGGGGTACAGGAGGTGGATTTTCACTACTTTTGCACCTCCTAAAATTCAAGTTATGAGTAAGCGTGCAATTATTGCAGATATTTTAAAAGCCGGAGAGTACGGCAAGCAGGTATTGGTAAAAGGCTGGGTGCGTACCAAGCGCGACAGTAAAAACGTGGTTTTTATAGCCTTGAACGATGGTTCTGTTATTCATAATTTACAAATTGTAGTAAACCCTGCCAATTTCGATGAGAATATGCTTAAGCAGGCGTCTACCGGTGCATGTTTAGCTGTTAGCGGTACCCTTGTGCAAAGCCCTGCCGCAGGGCAACCTGTGGAATTGCAAGCTGAAACAATTGAGGTTTACGGCACTGCCGACCCTGAGACTTTTCCTTTGCAGAAAAAAGGCCACACGCTTGAATTTTTAAGGGATATTGCCCACTTGCGCCCACGTACCAATACGTTTGGCGCGGTGTTCCGTGTTCGCCATGCACTGGCGTATGCCGTACATAAGTTTTTTAATGATAAAGGCTTTTTCTACATCCACACGCCTATTGTTACCGCTAGCGATGCTGAAGGTGCCGGTGAAATGTTCCGTGTAACCAATTTAGACCCTATTAACCCGCCTTTAAACGAAGAAGGCAAGGTTGACTATAGCCAGGACTTTTTTGGCCGTGAAACTAACCTTACAGTAAGTGGTCAGTTAGAAGGCGAATTATTTGCATTGGCATTATCTAACATATATACGTTCGGACCAACATTCCGTGCAGAGAATTCTAACACCGCGCGTCACTTAGCCGAGTTCTGGATGATTGAGCCGGAGATGGCTTTTTATGAGTTGGAAGATAACATGGAACTGGCGCAGGAGTTTATCCAGTACTGTGTTAAGTATGCCCTTGATAACTGCAAAGACGATTTGGAGTTCCTGAACAAGATGTACGACAAAGAATTGCTTGGCCGCCTGAACTTTGTAGTAGACAACGATTTTGAGCGCGTAAGCTATACCGATGCCGTTGAGATACTAAAAGCCAGCGGACAAAAATTTGAGTTTAAAGTAGATTGGGGAACCGATTTACAAAGTGAACACGAGCGTTATTTGGTAGAGAAACACTTTACCAAGCCGGTTATCCTGTTCAACTACCCTAAAGACATAAAATCGTTCTACATGAAACAGAACGACGACGGCAAAACCGTACGTGCTATGGACGTGCTATTCCCGGGTATTGGTGAGATTATTGGCGGCTCGCAACGCGAGGAGAACTACAATAAACTGCTAAACCGCATTAACGAGCTGGGTATGGACCCTGAAACCCTTTGGTGGTATTTAGAAAGCCGCAAGTTTGGTACTGCGCCACACGCCGGCTTTGGCTTGGGCTTTGAACGTTTGGTATTGTTTGTAACGGGCATGGCCAACATCCGCGATGTGATACCTTTCCCTCGCACTCCAAAGAATGCAGAGTTTTAGTAGTAGGGATTAAAGGCATCATTTATAATTCATAATTTCGCCCCAATGGCTAAGCTTTACATAGTACCGACACCCATTGGCAACCTCGACGATATAACCCTGCGTGCGATTAAGGTACTGGGTATGGTAGATATTATATTGGCAGAGGATACCCGCAATACATCGTTCCTGTTATCTAAACTGGGAATTGATAAGCGCCCTGTATCGCACCACATGCATAATGAGCATAAAACCGTTGCTGGGTGGACAGCCCGTATTGCAGCCGGCGAGAGTGTAGCATTGGTATCGGATGCCGGTACGCCTGCAATTTCTGATCCCGGTTTTTTGTTGGTGCGCGAATGCTTGCGCAATGGGGTAGAGGTAGAGTGCCTTCCCGGCCCCACGGCATTTGTACCTGCATTGGTAAACTCGGGCTTGCCATGCGATAGGTTTGTGTTCGAGGGATTCCTTCCGCCTAAAAAAGGCAGGCAAACCAAGTTTAAAGAACTGGCTGTTGAAGAGCGTACCATAGTATTGTATGAAAGTCCGCATAAGCTGATAAAAACCCTGGGCGAGATGGTAGAATATTTTGGTGCAGACAGGCAGGCCTGTGTATCGCGCGAGCTAACCAAGATGTTTGAAGAAAACCGCCGCGGCACCGTTGCCGAATTATTTGCGCACTATACAACACATCCACCCAAAGGCGAGATTGTAATTGTGGTAGAAGGGGCAAAGGAACTAAAAACTAAAAGAGAAAAGTTTAAAGAGGAAGACGACGACGATGAATAATCTCCTCTTGAGAGGAGTACTCCCGAAATGCGGGAGGGAGGTGTGTTAATTTATAGGAGCTTTCTTAATCCAATAATAATAAGCAAGAGCACCAATTCCGGTAAGGCCTATAAAGCCCAACCATGTGTATTTTTTCTTTGGTGTTTCAAACGGATGTTTGGCAGCATCTACCAACATTTCAATCCAGAAAAAAGCATAGAAAACCAGCGCTGATAATACGAGTACCCAAAGGGCTAATAACG
>JBIPNX010000057.1:0-8857 GCA_044378145.1 Flavobacteriales bacterium
GTTTGGAAGACCTTTGGGCCGATGCTCCTACGGTTAAAATAGAAGAATCGTTTTAAATTTAGGTTCCTACAGAACTAAAGCGCACTACGTTTGTTAATAACGAGCAGAAAGAAAGAAAATGTCTGATAATCAAGAAAAAAACACGAATCCGGGGAATAACCAAAACCCATTTAACCGCATGCGCGACTCGTTTGGCGGCGGTAACAAAAAACCGGGCGATAAAAAGCCCAAATTTACCTTTAGCTTATACTGGATATACGCAATTTTAGCTATTGCCTTTATAGCCATTACATACTCTGACTTTGGTGGCGGTGTAAAAACACTGGAAGCCCCTAAAGACTTTTACCAGGACATGCTTTTAAAAGGCCATGTTGAAAAGGTGGTAATTGTAAAACGTAACGACGAGGCCGAGATTTACCTTAAAAAGGACTCTGTAAATGCTACCGCTAACAAAGCATACTACGAGAAAAAACTGGGTAAAAATTATAAGTTTGCCGATAAGGATAAGCGCCCGCAGTTTAAACTGAATATTTCTAAGCCCGAAGAGTTTGAAAAACAACTGATAGAGTTTCAGAAAAATAACAATATTCCGGAGGGAAACCGCATATATGCCGAAACCAATAACGATAAAGATTGGGGCGGCGATATCATCAGCATAATACTACCCATTGTAGTTATTGTACTTATATGGATGTTTATTATGCGCCGCATGGGCGGTGGTGGTGCCGGTGGTGGACAGATATTCAATATTGGTAAGTCTAAAGCTACCTTGTTTGATAAAGACACCCAGGTAAATATAACCTTTGATAATGTTGCAGGTTTAGATGAAGCCAAAGTCGAGATTAAGGAGATTGTAGATTTCCTTAAGCAGCCTAAAAAGTATACATCGCTGGGTGGTAAAATACCGCGCGGTGCGCTGTTAATTGGACCTCCGGGAACAGGTAAAACTCTTTTGGCTAAAGCCGTAGCAGGCGAGGCTCAAGTGCCTTTCTTCTCACTATCGGGTTCTGATTTTGTGGAGATGTTTGTAGGCGTGGGTGCAAGCCGCGTGCGCGACTTGTTCCGCCAGGCAAAAGAAAAAGCTCCATGTATCATATTTATTGATGAGATTGATGCTATTGGTCGTGCCCGTGGCCGCAACGCCATGCAAGGCGCTAATGACGAGCGCGAGAATACCCTTAACCAATTGCTTACCGAGATGGACGGCTTTGGTACCAACAATGGTGTTATCATTTTAGCTGCTACTAACCGTGCCGACATTCTGGACCGTGCATTATTACGCCCGGGCCGTTTCGACCGTCAGATATTTGTAGACCTGCCAGACTTGGTTGGCCGTCGCGAAATATTCAAAGTGCATTTAAAACCACTTAAGCTCGATCCACATTTGGACCTTGAGTTCTTAGCAAAACAAACCCCCGGTTTCTCAGGTGCTGATATTGCTAACGTTTGTAACGAGGCTGCCCTTATTGCCGCCCGTAAAAACAAAGACTCTATTGGCAAGCAAGATTTCCTTGATGCTGTAGACCGTATAATTGGTGGTTTAGAGAAGAAAAACAAAATCATTTCTAAACAGGAGAAAGAAGTTATTGCTTACCACGAGGCAGGCCACGCCGCTACCAGTTGGTTGTTGCGCTATGCCCACCCATTGTTAAAGGTAACTATAGTACCCCGCGGCCGCTCTTTAGGCGCTGCATGGTACTTACCCGAAGAACGCCAGATTACCACTACTGAGCAGTTGATGGATGAGATGGTAGCTACACTTGGTGGCCGTGCGGCTGAAGAGGTGGTGTTTGGTAAAATATCTACCGGTGCTCTTAGCGACCTTGAAAAAGTAACCAAACAGGCTTATGCTATGGTTACCGTTTATGGCCTTAACGCCAAGCTGGGTAACATCAGTTACTACGATAGCAGCGGACAGGAGTATTCATTCTCTAAACCATACAGCGAAAAACGATCGGAAACTATTGACGATGAAGTAAGCAAAATGATTGAAGGTGCTTACGAAACCGCCAAGAGAATTCTTACTGAGAATAAAGATAAACTGACCAAGCTGGCCGAAACGTTGTTGGAGAAAGAAGTAATCTTCCGCGAAGATTTAGAAGAGATATTTGGCAAACGCCCATTTGGTGAAGATGAAGACGCTATTGAAGGCATTAAAGGCGATTATAATGCTGCCAAAATAGAAGAGGAAGCCAAACTGCGTGAACAAGGCAAGAAAGAAGAAGCCGAACGTTTGGATAAAGAGAAATCGACTAATGAAGAACGTCCGCGTGACTTAGGCGATACCTTTGTACAGCCACCCCCACCAAAAGACGAAGACAAACCTGAAGACAAGCAGGAAGTCTAAAGCATAGAAAATCCCTCCAGCCTTTGGCCGGAGGGATTTTTGTTTTAAACGGCAGATGTTAAAAATTACCTATTTTTGATTCCTGAATGAAAGAGTCTACCGCAAAAGAAAAGATGTTGAAGCGTATACGCGAGGCCTTGATAGAGCCATCGCCATACGTTATTCCCGACGTGGATTTTGAAAGCCCTATTTATGTGCAAAGCAATGAACCATTAGAGATTCAATTTGCTCAAGAGTTTCAAAAGATAGATGGCAAGTTTGTGTTTTGTGAAAATAAAGACGAGGTTGTTGAAGCCTTTACCGCTTTAGCAAAGCAATTCGACTGGAAAGACATCTATTGCTACAATGACGATATTACCCAGTGGTTTGAAGGTACAGACCTTAAGATTAAAGACAAAATTTGGGATGTTCTAGAGGCTAAAGTAGCCATTACTAAATGCGAGAGTTTGGTTGCGCGTTTAGGTTCGGTATTAATGTCGTCTAAACTATCATCGGCACGCAAATTACCCGCTATTGTAGATACCCATGTAGTAGTTGCTTATACATCGCAACTGGTGCCCGATATTAAAGAGGCTTTTGAAGCGATAACTGAGAAATATGGCGAAAGGCCACCATCATTAATATACCTTGCTGCCGGCCCAAGCCGCACCGCCGATATTGAAAAAACACTGGTAATGGGGGCGCATGGCCCTAAAGAGATTTACGTATTCTTAATAGACGGCTAAACAACTTGGATACCGCCTGGGTTAAAATATACAGTGCCGACTCGCCCTACAAGGCAGAAATTGCCATAGGCCTGTTAGCCGAGCATGGTATTGAAGCCATTACATTTAATAAAATAGATTCGGTTTACCTTTTAGGCGATGTGGAGGTTTATGTACACCGCGATTTGGTAGCCCTTGCAAAACACATTTTAGAAACGACACTCAATTGAGCAATATACTTCAACGCCTTATAACGGGCTTCTTTTTTGTTGTAATACTTATAGGTGGCATGGTTGCGCACCCGCTTAGCTACGCCGCTTTATTCACCCTTATAACCATACTGGGCCTTATAGAATTTTACCGCCTTATACAGCGCAGCAGTTGGGATGTTCAACCGCAGATAATACAAGGTGTGTTGGCGGGGGTGGTTTTATTCCTTTCTAATACTTATGCGGCTGTGTTCCATTCGCTTTCAATACTTGCATTGAATATGCTTACACTGGGTATTATATTGATAAGTGAACTCTACCGTAAAAAGAATAACCCGTTTGGCAACATTGCATTTACTTTGTTAGGTGTGGCCTATGTTGCCTTACCATTTTCTGTAACCAATTACTTTGTAATTACTGGCGGTTCGCCAATAGGGTTT
This sequence comes from Flavobacteriales bacterium, assembly GCA_044378145.1. GTDB lineage: Bacteria > Bacteroidota > Bacteroidia > CAMBQF01 > CAMBQF01 > CAMBQF01. The sequence goes on from JBIPNX010000057.1 coordinate 3,701, forward strand.
GAAGGCATTAAGTTTTACCCCTGGATACTTTTTAGCTGCTTTATGATTATTTGGGCTAACGACTCGTGGGCCTACCTTGGTGGTCGCTGGTTTGGCAAGCATAAATTATTTGAGCGCATATCGCCCGGCAAAACCTGGGAAGGCAGCATTGTCGGCGGCATTGTAGCCCTGCTGTTTTCGTGGATAATGTCAATGTTCTTTAAAGAAATAGACCTGGTACATTGGTTTGCAACAGGCGCAATACTTATTGTAACATCTACCCTTGGCGACTTGGTAGAATCTATGCTAAAGCGCAGCCTGGGGGTTAAAGATTCGGGTAAAATGCTACCCGGCCATGGTGGTATTTTAGACCGCTTTGATGGTATGTTTATTTCCCTGCCCGTTATCTGGGCTTACTTTACCTTGTTTATCAAACTATAGTAAAAAGCCAAAGTACAAGCCAAATAAAAATGAATTGGCATTTAACTTAAATTCATAACGCTGGTTTTGTATTTGTGTAGAGTTATCGCTTTTAGCACTGGTGCTTTCTATGCGCAGGCCAATTGTTTTTAAACCCTTAACTTGCTTGCCGTTACTGTTGAGTAAGGAGCGGTTATAAGTTGGCAATAGTGATAAGTAGTTTGCCCTTACCGGACCCCATGTTAATCCACCCAATTCATATTTAACAGACCTAAATGAGGTGGCTAAATGCCATTTTTTATAACAGATATTTGCATCAAAAAAGCCGCCCAAAAATTTAGGTAAAACATAAAAGCCCATATTGCCTTTTGTCCAGTAGCGGTAGCTATAGCCTAATGATACCTGAAAATTTTTTGCCGGTACAATGTTGTAAGCAAGGCAGGCTCCCAGCTTTAATTCCATTGAGATTGTAAATGTTTCTGACGATCAATCGCCCTGATCGCCGCCAAAGCCTGCCGGAAAACCGTAGTTAGGTATATATCCCTCACCTACATAGGTGTATGTTTTTTTTTGCGGGCTTAGACCCGCGTTAAAACCTAATGGAATGCCAATTTTAGCCCTACCAATTTTAGCTATTCCCAAGGTGCCGTCAACAACAAATAAATCAATAGTTGTGCGGGTGTTTTTATACTCCCTGTCTTCATAACCACTTTGTTGGTTAGTTATAGCATTAACGCTGCGTTGTTTTACTTTATGGGTTTCACCTCCAAAACGGATATCCCAACCCATAAAGCCTTTGAAAATATCGCTCTCTTTATACTGTTCGCCAGCAGTTTGGGCGTTAATGTTTGTGCCGATAAACAGAACAGATAGAATACAAAGTAGTTTTTTCATTAAAAGTTATTTTATACTACAAATATACTACATCCTTTAATTTGCAATAATACTTTAGAGGTAATTTACTACTCAGGCTGGTACACAAACTTGGCTACAGCGGGTAAAGTACCATCGTCTAAGCGGATAAAGTAAACACCGGGTTTAAGGCTGGTGCTATTCAAATCCAATGTGTGAAGGTAGCTGCCATTAGCACCGCTAAAACTTATGTTTTGTTGGCTGTATACCAACTGGCCTGTAGCTGAAAATATGTTTAACGCTAAAGGCTTATTGGTACGGCTGCTTAGCTGTATGTTAAGTGTGTTGTTGGTAGGTGATGGGTATACGTTTATACCAAACTTGTCGCCATGCTCATCAATACCCTGTATAAGAATCTTTTTAAAGTGCGCCCAAATGGTATCGGTAGTGGTTAGGTTAACGGTAATATCTTCGGTAAAATTATCGGGCGTAGGGGTGTTATTATTAAACGACCAATACTGAAATTCAGAATCAATAGCAGGCAATGCTGTTAGCATTATGCTGTTATTACCAAAAAATGCACCGCTGTATGGGTAGCTGGTAGGTATAATGGTATTTACCCGCACGTTGTTGTTTTGCATTGGCGGGTCTATCTTCACTACAATATTGTACGGGCCGGTAAGGTCGTAGCAATCTACCATACCATCGGCAATGGCACCACAACGGCTATTTATCTGGTCGCGTATGCGTTGTATGTTTTGGTCCCAGGTGTTTACACTACCACCCCAACGTTGTGTATGCCTGCCCATTTCAGGTGCCAGTAGTGCAGCTAAGCTGTCTAAGTGGGCTATCATTTGTGGGCAATCAAAGGCTGTATTAATAAGGTCGGCATAACGGTTTATATAAAGCTGCCTAAAACCATCGTTCTCCAGCAATTTATTAAACATATCGGTATGCGGTATGTCAGGGTCGTTAGGAAAAAGTTCTTCAACGGCGCAGGGGTCGGCATCGGGCCCTGTTGTGGGTAAGCCGGTATAGTTTTGGCCAAGGTCAAAAGTGTTGTCCATATCCCATAAATGGTAACGCCAGCGTACACCTGCATCTTTAGTGCCACGCCACCATGCGGTATTCCAGTTTAGCCAGTCAGAGTTTACGGTGTAGGTATTAATAATAAAATAATCTATAAGGCTCAATGGGTCAAAGCGCTGTTCTACGTAGTCGTAATTGGCCTGTACTGCCAGGTTATTATTCATCATGTAGTTGTATAACGATACCCATGCCGTATCGCTGCCCTCGTCTAATTGCAACCAACCCCAAAAGGCCAGCATATCTACTTTTCCTTTAGGCTGGTCGTAATAAAAATCGGTAAAATCGGCATCTACGCGTTCGCGTAATTCGTATAAGCCCCAGTATTGCCCGTTAATATAAATTACAATGGGGCGGTACGCGCGGCCATCAACATTTAAATCGTATTTATCTGCCAGCGTTTGGCAAAAAGCATCACGTATATGGGCGCTCTGGTAGCCTGCATGTGCAGGGTAATTGTCAGAACCTGCCGCTTTTAAAATAATAACGTCAAACTCATCGCGCGGCGAAGAGGGGAATAGTTGCGATTCAATATTGTTAGAAATGCCATATTGGTCGCGGGTGTAAAAGCGCATGCCTTTTTGGTCAAATGCCCACGAGTCGTTACCGTGGCGTTTCATATCGCCTTCGGTTTTAAAAATCAATTGCCCGCTTTCGTCGTAATATTCTATGGCGTGCATTATATCATTACCTGAATTAAACAGGGTGGTAAACGGCCCGTTTAAGCAAACGGTAGGCATCGTGTGGGTAGTGCCAATTATGTAGGTGTTAGTTTCTATAAAACTGGCCGGTATATTGGCGTTTGTGCTAAACGTACGTGCCCTTATAGACATGGTAGCATTTACCGCAATAGGGGCAGTGTATTGTGTAGATGCCGCTGTTGGTTCTGAACCATCTGTTGTGTAGCGTATAATACTGTTGGGTTCGGTAGTGCTTATAGCTACACTTAAAGCTGAACCATAAAAACCGCCTTGCTGGCTTACACTGGGTTGGGCTGCATAATATGGTTTAACATTTGCATTGGTAGCGCCGGGGGTTGGGTTTAGGCCAATGCCCCATGTTGGAGAACCATCGGTAATACGTGCATACGAATGGTTTTTTTGTGTGTATCGGGTAATGTGTACCGAATCGATAATAACACCTGCAGGGTTGGCAATTAAAATGTATTCCTGTCTGGTTTGGGTTATTTTAAAATTGGTGTGGGCCTGGCCTCCTTGTACTATGTTCCTGTCTGAACAAAAGAACACTTTTTTGCCCATAGCAGGTATGCTGGTTCCAGCCGGTATAGGCCATTTGGTGGGGTCGGTAGCTTTATCGCTAAGGTGGTAGCCCGATATATCTATGGCGCTGGCAGAAGGGTTGTAAATCTCTACCCAGTCTTCGTACTCGTTGAAAACATCAGCTAGCTGGCTTTTGTTAGAGCAAGAAAACTCGTTAATGTATAATGATTGTGCCTGTAGGTTGGTAATTACTGTTAGGGCAACAGCAAAAAGTAAAAACTTTTTCATGTATTTGAATTAATCAATTCAAATATAAGAAAAAACTGCCTATGCTACCAATTCGTTAAATATAACGCCGTATTCTGCAAGTTCTTGTAATACAGGTTCATAAATGCCTGGCTCACTTGGTATTTTTACCCCGCTTAGCTGCAATTGGCCTGTTAAAATCAATTTTGCTGCAATAGCTACAGGCAGGCCTACGGTTTTAGCCATGGCAGTATGCAATTCGTCGTCGCCTTTTAGTACCAGGGTAGAGGTTACTTTTTTATCCTGTCCGCTATGCGTATACTCAAACTCATGTAGCATAACCACAAGGTCAAGGTCGCCGGGGTTTAGCTTCCATTTTTGTTCCAGCAGATGCTGCAATAACCTTGCAGGCGATGCATCAGGAATACCTGCTTTATCATTACTGAAAATGCCGGTCCATTGCAGCATATCAAACAACTCGGGCCTGTTTTCTAAGCCTAAAAAGGTAATAATGCTGCGCTCGTCAGCTATAGTACCTTCAGGCAACAGCGATTGTACCAATTCAATATAGCTAAGGTTTTCGCTATGGGGGATGATAAAGCTATCGTCAGTTAAACCCAGTTGCACAAAGCAATTCCACGCATGGCAGTAGTTTTTGTAGCGCAGGGTACCGCGGAGCATGGTACTAATTCCGTCTAAATTATAAGGTTCTATATAGCCCAGCGAGTCGCGGTTGGCGTAGCCTTCCAGCGTACCAAGGCCTGCAATATCAAACTGCTCTACGTTTTTAAATAAACGGTTATAGGGGATGAATTTTAGCTTGCCGTTGTGCAAATAGCGAGCGGTGCTTTGGCCTGCAACAATTACGTTGCGCGGGTTCCAGGTAAACTTATACCCCCATGGGTTATCAATACTTTCGGGGGCAACAAGGCCACCTGTAAACGATTTGAATGAATTGATTTTTCCCCCTTCGTTTTGTATGCGGTGTATTATTTGCAGGGCCGACATATGGTCAATGCCCGGGTCTAAACCCATTTCATTTAACAATACACAGCCTTTTTCTTTGGCTTCGGCATCAAGGGCAGCCATTTCCGGCGAAACATATGATGCTGTAATAAGGTGTTTGCCATGCTTAACACAGCTTTGTGCTACCGGAACGTGCATGGTGGCAGGTAGCATAGATATTACTACATCGGCACGGCTAACCAGTTCATCGCGGGTGCTGTCATCATCGGCATTAAATAAAGTAACGCTACCGTGGCTATGGCCTTTAAGCTTAGATGCTGCGGTATGTGGATCAGCATCGCCAATGGTGAGGCGCCAACCGTATTTGCCTGCGTTGTTTAATAAATAA
>JBIPNX010000058.1:0-8833 GCA_044378145.1 Flavobacteriales bacterium
TGGCAATGCCGAGTTTGCTGTAAACCCTGACGGCACGCCAAACACAGCCCATACAACCAACCCGGTGCCTTGCATATTGATAGACAAAGACCATACAAGCCTGAAAAACGGCAAGCTGGCCGATATTGCCCCTACTATTTTAGCACTGATGGGGCTTAACACCCCTGCCGAAATGGATGGCAAGGTGTTGATATAGGCCTATTAAACAGCATTTTACAAAAATATTTGAAATATTTTTTGCATTATACCTACAAAGTACTATTTTTGCAGCCCTAATATTCCCTGATAGCTCAGTTGGTTAGAGCGAATGACTGTTAATCATTAGGTCCCTGGTTCGAGTCCAGGTCGGGGAGCAGAAGCCACTAGAAATAGTGGCTTTTTTGTTTTCTCCCATTTGTTCTACTTTTTACCCAAAATATTGAACTATGAATCCGTTACTTAGAAATATACTGGGCGTATTTGGCGGCCTTATTGTTGGCGGTGCGGTTAATATGGCGTTGGTTACCATAGGCCCTATGGTTGTTCCGCCACCCGCCGGCGCTGATTTTACCACCATGGAAGGCCTTAAGGCATCTATGGACCTGATGGAGCACAAACACTTTATATTCCCATTCCTGGCTCATGCAATTGGAACACTTGTGGGTGCATTTATTGCAGCACTTGTTGCTGTTGACCGCAAACTCCGCTTTGCCATGATTATTGGTATCGCTTTCCTTATTGGTGGTGTGTTGAACGTTATCATGCTACCATCGCCAATGTGGTTTACCTTGCTCGATGTGTTGGGCGCTTATATTCCAATGGCTTTTATCGGTTATAAATTTAGCACCTTCTTTACGCCAAAAGCTTAATCTCCTCTATTCTTAAATAAAAAAGCCGCCCCGATAATTTGAGACGGCCGGTTGTAAATGTAGGGTATGATAAGAAGGGAGAATCTGATACAATGCCCTACACATTATAGTATACTAATAATGGTACCCATGCGGGTGTGGATGATTATTTCTGCGGCGGTTAGGGTAATACCTGTAAGGGTGTGGTGCCGGCATAACTACTACCGGTGGGCGCGGTGGAACAACCACTACGCGTGGAGGGGGTGGCGGTGCTTGTACCACAACTACACGTTGGGGCATACATCCGCTCACTAACACAAGTAAAAACGCGAAAAACAAAAGAGCCAGTGCGTTTTGAACCAAATACTTAATCCTGGTATCCATGGCTTATAATTTTATCTACACTACATAGACCAAACACCTTGCCAATGGTTTAATTGGCCAACACGAATTATGTAAGTTATTGTAAGCCTGCGCATTTCAAATACTAAACTATTTAGATTTTATTGATGTTAGTAAGGGTATTAACCAATATCCTACAGGCAATGAAAATTGTAAAATCAGAACACAGGCAATCTGTTCGTGCGGCACGGCGAGAGAAGCTTGAAAAGCTCTCTAAAGATGAACGCAAAGGACGCAGCAGAAGGCGCTTTGCACGCACACTGGTAATTACCTTGGGTATACTGGCTATTATAAACTTTGCGCTAGGGCCCATACTTACATGGTATGTAAACAAACAAATGGCTGATATGCCTGAATATGTAGGCCACGTAGACTGCATAAATGTAAACCTTATAACAGCATCAATAAAAGTAGAAAGTCTTGATTTAAAGAAAAAGAACGGGCAAATACCCATTCCGTTTTTTTGCACCAATAAGGTAAATGTAGGGCTGGAATGGAAATCGCTTTTAAAAGGCCGCATAGCGGCTAAAATAGATGTAGACAGCTTTATGGTAAACTTTGTAAAAGGCCCAACCAAAGAGCAATCGCAAACATCAATAGATACATCGTGGGTTGATTTAGCCGATAAGCTAATGCCCATTAGTATTAACAGTTTTGAAGTGCACAGCGGAGAGGTGCATTACCGCGACTTTTTCTCGGCCCCACGGATTGATGTTTTTGCAAACCGGATATATGTACTGGGAGAAAACCTGAGTAATGTAAAAGACAGTACCGGCAATAAACTGCCTGCCAAAGTAAACCTGCGCGCCAATGTATATGGCGGGGCTGTTACGGTTAAAGCAAACCTTGATGCACTAAGTAAGGTGCCTTTATTTGACGTAACTGCCGAAATAAAAAAGATACCCCTGCCCAAGCTAAACGACTTTATAAAAGCCTATAGCAATGCCGATGTGCAAAAAGGCAGCTTTAGCTTATACGCCGAAGCAGCCAGCAAAGACAACAGGATAAAAGGATATATGAAACCTTTTGTTGAAGATTTAGATGTGCTCAACCTGCAACAAGAAAAAGCTGACCCGCACAAAAACAAATTGTATGAGGGGTTATTAGAAATAGGTTCGTGGTTTATTAGAAACCCAAAAACAGAGAACATTGCCACCCGTATTGAAATTGAAGGTAAGCTTGATAACCCGGATATAAGTGTTTGGCAAATTATTACTGATGTGCTGCGCAATGCCTTTGTTAAAGCCCTGTTTGAGAGTGTAGACAATACCGTAACCATAACCACAGTAGGTGAAAAACGCGATAAAACTTTTCTGGAAAAAGTATTTGGTACCGGCGACGACCGCAAGCAAAAGAAAGAAGACCGTAAGAAAGAACGCGAGCTTAAAAAGAAAAACAAACAGGATAAAAAAGACAACTAAACTATAGTATGCCTATTACTATGAAAACGCTAAGGAACAGATTAAAAAATTTGTGGGTAAGATTTGCGCACACCTCCGGTTGGAATGTGGTTAAAAATTCTTTCCTCTTGTTTCAAAAACACGATACTTCTACGCAAAGTGCGGCACTGTCGTACTACACCATATTTTCTATTGCACCCATGTTGCTAATTGTAATATCGCTGGCAGGCATATTTTTAGGGCGCGATGCGGTAGAGGGTGTAATTACAAGCCAGTTAAGCAAATTAATAAGCCCCGACAGTGCAAAAGCTATACAAAGCGTTATAAAATCGGCATACAGGCCGGGCGAAAACTGGCTATATACTGCATTGGCTATTTTATTACTGGTACTAGGTGCTACTGCTGTATTTGGGCAATTGCGCACTGCCCTAAATACGATATGGAATGTAAAACCATCGGCCAAAACAAGGGTAGCAAGGTTCTTTATTACCAAGGTATTTTCAATAGCCATGATTGGTGCATTGGCTTTTTTATTGTTGGTATCGTTGGTTGCCCAATCTGTACTAATGGCATTTACCAGATACCTAAGCAGGTATATGACTGATTTTTCTGTGATAATGATTAAAGCAGTTGACATAATAATGTCGTTAGCGGTTACTACTATTCTATTTGCAATGATATATAGGTATATGTCTGACGCCCGCCCCAAGTGGCGTACAGTATTTGCCGGCTCATTATTCACCACCATACTTTTTAGCTTAGGTAAGTATGCTATAGGCCTCTATCTGGGCCAAAGTAATTTTACTACAACCTATGGCGCCAGCGGCTCTATAATACTACTTATTGTATGGGTGTTTTACTCATCGCAAATTGTGTTTTTTGGCGCAGAATTTACGCGCGCCTTAGCTATACAAAACGGCATTCTGTTAGACCCCGAGGCAATAGAAAGCAACGAGAAAGTAGGAATTGTTACATCAGAAAAAAAGGTGCTTGATACGGACTATGTACCTGCAAAAAAACTTACCCGAAAAATTGGCAAAAAGAAGCAATTGTAAGTGCATGCTAGCCAGCTAAAACACACAAACGTTTATGGATACTATAACATATAAAATGAAGAGAGTATGGTTTAGGTTGATTTTTTTATGCCTGCCGCTAATCTCTTTACTAAACACAATCTTCCCTTTTATTTTAAGGGGCTATGCAAACAAAAAACTGGCAACATTAAAAAAATTATATGGCCATGCCGATAAAGTAACAATTGGGCTTAAAACCTTAACCGTTTACAATTTTTTGCTTGATAAACTAGATGTTGAAACAGGCGGAAGGAATAAATTTTTATCAGCAAAAAAAGTAGTAATAACATTTAACCGCAAACAATTGTGGCAAGGAATTGCCGAGGCCGATGTGCTTGTAATTGAACCTGTATACACCTATATACGGCAAGAGAAAAAACCCAAAGCCCCACGCCAAAAAACAGGTATTACCCATGTAAACATCTTCCCATTTATTGCTACTAAAGTAGATGTAACAAATGGTGTTATTGAATACATTGATATGCTTGCCAGCCCGCTGGTAAGGCTTGATAGCAGCGGGCTACATATATCTGCTGAAGAAGTGTCTAACATGTCTGATTTTAGTTTGCCTGCGCAGGTAAACATACAAGGCGATATATATGGCGGGCATATTAAGGCTACAGCCAAAATAAATCTTCAAAAAGAACAGCCCTCTTTCGACTTAAATTTTGAAGCCGAAAATATTGAACTGAATAAGATAAACAACGCTTTTGAGGCATACGGAAATTTTACCGTTAACACAGGCACACTGGGTTTATTTACTGAGATTGCCGCCGCCGACGGGCAATTTAAAGGATACGTAAAACCGATTATAACCAATATTGTTATTGTTGGCAAACACGAGGAACAGCCAAGCCTGTGGCGTAGTATAAAAGAAGGATTAATTGGTACCGCAGCCAAGCTATTTGAAAACTCAAAAGAAGAACAATTAGCTACCAAAATACCTATTGAGGGCAAGTTTACCGATGCCAATATTAATGTACTGGCCGCCATAGCACAAACACTGCGCAATGCGTTTATAATTGCGTTAACACCTTCTATAGACCACGAAATAAACCTAAACTCTGTTCCGCAAAAAAACGATACTAAGTAACCTTTGCATTGCCAATCATATTAGCAAAAATAGCGGGGAAGAAGCGTTTAAGTAAAACACCGTAGGTTTCTTTTTTGCCGATATATACTTCGCGTTTGTTGTTGTTTATCGCTTTAATAATTTGCTGTGCGCAATACTTTGCAGTAATACCATTTGCAGTGGCATCGTCCATTGTATTTTGGGCAGATCCATCGCCGGTAACAGCGTTTACCGATACATTGGTTTGCACAAATCCGGGACATACAATAGTTACTGCAACCCCATCTTTTTCTACCTCGGCACGTAATGAATCGAAGAAACCATGCAGGGCATGTTTAGCCGCCGAATAGCCCGAACGCATTGGGCTACCAAACTTACCTACCAAACTGGTAACGGTTACAAAGCGTCCTTGTTTTTGTCTGAGAAAATACGGCAGTACAGCTTTTGTCAACGCTATAGTACCTATCACGTTTACATTCAGCAGGCGTTGGTCAACCTCCCAGCTTGTGTCTTTAGCTAACGAGCGTTGACTTAACCCTCCATTGTTTATCAGTATATCTATCCGCCCAAAGTGGTTCATTACCTGTGCGGCTTTGCCTGTCATCTCTGCAGGTTTTTCAAGGTCTAAAGGCAATACAAGGATATCACGTTCGCCTTGGCCTGTGGCATTAGCTACTCGCTTTAACTCATCTTCGTTACGCGCCGATAGTACCAGGCGTGCACCTTGCGCAGCCAGCTCATAAACAAGAGCCTCGCCAATACCGGAAGAAGCACCGGTTATCCATATTATTTTGTCTTTCATTTATCAGAGTAGTGAGAAGCGAGGAGTGAGGAGAGAACTCTCTGCTCTCCTCACTCCTCTAATTAAAATACTTGCTATTCCAGGTATCTTCGCTAAGGTCGCGAAAAGTTACGAGACCATATACAATGCTGCTGATAAATATAAACGAAGCGCTGAATACAAACGTTATTACCTGCATAGCAAACCATCCGCCAATATTGTATTTCTCTAAACTAAACAAACCTGTAACCATACTTAGCAACGTTACCAATACACCTAAAAGAACGGATGTAATGGCTAATGTTTTTTCGTTGCGCATGGGGTACATCATGGCCTGTTTATAAGGCTTAAAATCCTCGCCCCATTGGTGTAGCAAATAGTATGTACCATTGCTCAACTGTGCAAACAGCAAAGGATCTGAAAAGCGGTCTTGTAGTTTAAAAAACTCTGCAGGGGCAACTATGTAGTACTGCTTTTTATCGCCTTGGCTAAAGGTGTTTTCAAACTGATTAATGGCAGTAATAGCAGAATACGGTAATGTGCCTTTGTATAGTTCAGATGGCAAAAAGCGCAGCCTGAAACGTATGCAAAGCTCTTTTATATGTTGGTGGTTGTATGCCTGGTTTACATCAAACTGTAAACCACTGTTTGTCGGCTCAAAATCAATACCTGTATGCTTAGGAAAATTCTGCAGTGCCTTTTCTTCAGCAGCCGCTTGTGCACTGAGCCATTGGTTTACATCATCAAGAAGGGTATCGGAAGATGGGTTGGACTTGCTAATATGCGCCAACTCATCTTTTAAGTTAACGGGACTAAAAATCATAACTCGTAAAATTTTAAATTATAACAATTACACAGGGCAAATGTTCCTTTCAAATTTACGAAAATTGGATCAGCGTTGTTGCACCAAAGCTAAAAATTCATCTATCGATTTATCAAGTAAATCACCTTCTAATTTAAAGCCTCCAAAGCCTTTATAGTTATCATATTCAGCCAACAAGGTTTTTAAGTCAGCATCTGCCTGTTTAATATACGGTGCTAGTCCTTTTTGCTGATACGTTTCAGCCAGGTATTCCTGCTCAGGCTGGCCCGTGGTAGGTATAAAAGCTGCCTTTAAGCCCAGCGTTACTAAATCCATAATGGTAGAGTAGCCCGACCGGCAAACGATGTACTTAACCGATTGCATGGCTTCCATCATTTGGTTAGTGGGCAAATGAGCCACTTTATGCACATTAGCGCTTACCTCTACCCTATCGGCATTATCTTCTGTTTTGCCAACTACCATAAGGGTTTTGTAGGGCAGGTTTATTGCTTGTTTCGTAAGTCTATCTTCCAGTAAGGTGCGTTGTGGTTCGGGGCCCGACATGGTAATAAGCATATCATACTCTGCAAAAGCGCCTGTTTTTTCAGCAGTAACGCCTGCAAAGCGCGATAGCGGACCTACATACTTTGCATTGCGCGGCAAGCCATCAAAATGAGAAAGCCCGCCCGTTAGGTTAGGCTCGTTCTCAAAATCGGGGACCCAAATGCGGGTAAACTTGCGGGCGTATTTTAGGTTTAATCCATTGGCAATCGGTTTAAGCCAACCAAAGCCCTCTGTCATTTGCAGGTTTAGCTGGTGAGCTAAAAACACCGTTGGTATGCGGTGGTTATAAAACCCAAACCTGTTATCGGCAATAACCCCGTTAATGTTATGCTCCCAGATAAGATTTTGCAGGCGGCGGTTTTCTTTATAGGTTTCCCAAAACATCTCGGGGCCCTTGCGCAGCAGGGTAACCGCCATATTCTCGTTCTCAGGGTATTCTATCTCGTAATTAGGAAAGTAAATATGCTCCAGCTGCGGAAATTCCTTTTTCAACAGGTGGTATGGCCGCTCCGACGATGCTATAATAACCTTGCACCCGCGCCCTAACAGGTTGTTTATTACCGGAATGCAACGTGTTGCATGGCCCAGTCCCCAGTTTAGCGGGGCTACCAGTATGGTGGGGTTTGATTGCATTTAAAGGCTACGAAATTAGGCCTATTGAATATATAATCGGCCTATTCGGCTTGTTTTTCTATCTTTGCAGCCTTAAAAAATGATGATTGAGTAATATAGTAGCCATAGTAGGACGCCCAAATGTGGGTAAAAGCACACTGTTTAACAGGTTAACAGAGAGCCGCAAGGCCATTGTTGACTCTATTTCGGGTGTTACCCGCGACCGCCATTACGGTACTGCCGAGTGGAACGGACGCGAATTTACCCTTATTGATACCGGTGGCTACATTCAGGGCTCTGATGATATTTTTGAAGAGGAGATACGCAAACAGGTACAAATAGCGGTTGAAGAGGCCGATGTTTTATTGTTTGTTGTTGATGTTGAAGAAGGTGTTACCCCTTTAGATGAAGATGTGGCTAATGTTATCCGCCGCAGCAAAAAGCCTATTTTTTTAGTTGCCAATAAGGTTGACAACAACGCCCGTATTGCCCAGTCGGCCGAGTTTTACTCTCTTGGCCTTGGCGACCCATACCCTCTTTCTTCAATCAACGGTAGCGGAACAGGTGAGCTTTGCGACGAGATTGTAAAGGTGCTTAAACCTGAGCCACCAATTGAGTATGAAGATTTTGGTGAAGATGAGGATGGCAACCCGATACCTAAAGAAAAAGATTACATACCTAAGTTTGCCATTGTAGGCAGGCCTAACGTAGGTAAATCATCACTGATAAATGGCCTGTTAGGCTTCGACCGTAATATTGTTACCGATATTGCCGGTACTACCCGCGATACTATAGATACGCATTACAAAGCCTATGGCCACAATGTGTTATTGGTTGATACCGCCGGTTTACGCCGCAAGGCCAAGGTACACGAAGACCTTGAATTTTACAGTGTAATGCGCTCTGTACGTGCTATTGAAGATTGCGATGTGTGTATTCTGATGATAGACGCCACGCAGGGTTTTGAAAGCCAGGACTTAAACATTCTTTGGCTTGCGCACCGAAATAACAAAGGCCTTGTGCTGCTGGTAAACAAATGGGATTTGGTGGAGAACAAAACCAGCAACACCCCTAAAGAGTACGAAGCAGTTATTAAAAAGCTTACCGCTCCGTTTGTCGACTTCCCGGTAATATTTACCTCTGCAACTGAGAAAACCCGCATTTTAAAGGCTATTGAAACAGCACAGGAGGTTTACAACAACAGGACTAAGCGTATTGCTACCCGCAAGCTTAACGATGCCCTGTTGCCTATAATTGAGCATACCCCACCGCCTGCCAACAAAGGCAAGTACATCAAGAT
>JBIPNX010000080.1:0-7818 GCA_044378145.1 Flavobacteriales bacterium
TGCCTATTATCTGCCTGCAATTTATACCCAAACGGAAGCCCTTAATTTTAGCCTTTACATGGGATAAAAAAGTACTGCCCATGCCTTTTACAACAGTTATTGTCCGCGTATCAGGACCGTACTATGTTACTAAAGAAAACTACGAAGAAATGAGTAGGGTAGTGGAGGGGAATATGTAAAACTCCCCTCCTAATGTAGGAGGGGTGCCCGCAGGGCGGGGTGGTATACCCCCTCCCGGCTTCGCCCTACTCCCCCTACTTTAGGGGGAGAGTTACACAGTCATCTCCTGCAACAGGATCTTAAACCACACGGTAAAATTTTCCGGTTTTTCAAGCACACCATCTAACACCTCCAGCATACTCATCCATTTTACAGCATTGGCTTCATCGGGGTTAAATGGCACATCACCATCGTAATGGCCTATAAATACATGGTCAATTTCGTTTTCGGTTAAGCCATTTTCAAACTGTGCTTTGTAGTGGAACACAAACGAACCTTCCAACTCGCAATCAAACCCGTTTTCTTCTTTCAGCCTGCGCTTGGCAGCATCAATTGTGTTTTCGCCGGGGCGGGGGTGCCCGCAGCAGGCATTAGTCCACAACATAGGCGAGTGGTATTTACCCGCAGCCCGTTGCTGTAAAAGCATTTCGCCTTTGCTGTTATATATCACTACCGAAAAAGCACGGTGGAGCAAGCCTTTTTCATGGGCTTCCATCTTTTCCATCTGCCCTATTTCGGCATCGTTCTCGTCGACTAGTATCAGGTATTCTTGCATTGCTGTATAAGCAATTGAGAGTGATTATTGTTCAATATTCCTTTGCTCTTTCTTCTTCTCCCACTCTTCGTGGTACAATGCAATGGCTACAATAATAGCAGTAAAGCCCCAGAAGGGTACCGATGCTTTATCGGTATCTAAGAAGTTGTTTAGCGAGCCGTGAATGTAGTAGGTTATCAACCCCAGCATAGTGCATTGCAGCACCATCCGCACTTCTTTGTCTTTTACCTTGGGGAAGAGTATCACAGCTGTGTAAATAGTCACTGCTATAATCCAAACAAAAGTTAGTAAACCCAGGACTCCTTCTTCGGCTAACGGGCCTATGTATTCGCTGTGCGCGTTGCCGCCGTCGGCGTTGTTGGTAGAGATAATCGTCTTCTCGTACGAGAACTGGAACGGGGCGTAGTTAAACATATATGTGCCCGGCCCCCAGCCAAAAACAGGCCGCTCGCGGAACATGCGCAGGGCGCTTTGCCAGCGGTTTATACGCTCCAGGTTAGATGCGTCGGACGACACATTGGTTACCGATTGTAAATGTTTTCCAAGGTCTTGCGACGATTCGGTGTCGTTCTTCTCCAGCTTCATCATTATCTGCGACCACGAGCCGATTACAATAACCGACACAAAAACCCCCACAATGAGAAGCGATGCAAAGCGTATCCGCAAAAACATAACCAGGTAAATGGCAAATACTGCCGCTAAGCTAACCCATGCTGCACGGGTGTACGACAGAATAATACCCAACGTAAGCACAGTAAATAACCCCAGTAATAATGCGCGTAAAAACAGGTTCATACGGCCATTGAACAGGAAGCCAATTACCAATGGATAGAACATAGCCAGTATAGCCCCGTAGGCAGTATGGTCGTTATAAAAAGGCTCCATAACCCAGTGGGCGGGCTTCTCTTCAAAGCCCCATGCGGCGTGGCGTGCAATGGTGTACACCACGGTAATCATCATGGCAAAAATGTAGAGCCACAAAAAGCGTTTTATGTTTTTATAATCGGCGAAAAGCTTGGTAGCTAAAAAATAAAACACGGTAACAAACCATATCCTCGCCAGCAAAAACTTGAATGAAACCAGCGGCAGGCTTGATGCTACGGAGGTTACCCCAATCCATATCAGGTTAAAAAATATGGCCCATGTTATGGGGTGTGATAGTACCCGCTTGTCGTATTCGCCCTTGTCAAATATCTTATAAAAGAACATGAGCATAGCCCCGAAAATGAGCGGCTCTGTAGGTAAATTCAGTCCGAAGCCAAAGCCACGGTTTATCAGGTTTACTGATAGGGGAGTTAAAAAAGTAACCAGTAAAAACAGTTTATCAAGCGCTACAAAACTTAGTAACAGTACGGCTAATGCAACGGGCAAGCCTATCAGCCACAGCCACTCGGCGGCAATAAATACAGCATTCAGGGCTATAAAAGCAGCCCCAATACCATAAAATAATATTATTGTCCGGCGTTGTGTCATAGCGCTAAAAGCCCCTGCATACAAGGGTTTTAAACCAGTTGTTGCGCCTTATACAATTTGTAGTTCTCTAACCCGATGAGTACAATCATTCCCAGAAGTAATGATGATACTATAGATACCAGCACAATTAACCAACGTACAGGGTAGCTCTTTTTCTCTGCCGGGTAGGCTTTATCTACAAGGAAATAACTCTTGATAAACGACTCGGCATCAACCTTGGCATCGTCGTATTTTTTCTTAATTAACGATAGGTTTTCTACGTCGTATATCAGCTGGTCGCGCAGGGTTACGAATGCACGTCCATATTTACCTAAGGTGTCCAATTGTGCCTGCAAGGTGCGCGCAGCGCCGGCGTTTCCACCAACAATGGCTTTACCGTAAGCCTCAATCAAACGCTCAATTTGTTTCTCGTAATCGTACACGCCTTTTTTACGCAGGATAGATAGTGAATCATCAAGCATTTTAATGCGGTCTTCTTTAGCGTATAAGTCGCCCTGTACAATTTTCAAGGCTTCTTTAGCACGGCTTTGTACAATGCCATTTTTAATCGTATCAAGCAAAGCGGCAATATCGTTTGCGATTAATGCTGCAGTGTCAGGGTCGGTATCTAACACATCAATACGCACCGACATAAACTCTGTACGGCTGAATTTGATATTGTCCTCGTACTCGTTACGCAGCTTGGTCATGGGGTAGCTGCCGGTAGGGTCAACATCATAATGGCGCATCAGGTTGTATTTTTTGATGATGCGGTTACGTATCTCTTCCGAGTTTAATACCTGTATCAACTGCTCGGCTTCTTCTTCCTCACCAAACTGAAGAACGTCCTGGCTCATGCTGGGGTTTTCAGATAGCAGCGATTTTGAAAGCGAGTTTTGCCTTGCGGGGAAAAGGATTACACTCGACTTATACTTAGGCTTAATCAGGTATGATGCGCCCGCCGAAACAACGGCAGCAACAAGGGCTATAATAGCCAGTTTTACCCAATGCTTAAAAATAAGGCCCAATAGGTTTAACGAGTTAAACTCTTTAGGGTCGGTTAATGCTTGTGTTGTGGTCATAAATAGTTAAAGCTAGCGCAAAAATAGACATTTCAAACCTGATAATACAGATTTGCCTGCGGGTAATACACAGTGGGTTGTTAAACGTTGAAAAGAAAGAATAATTGTGGTAGGCTTCGTCTGCGCTCAGCCTGACTGCTAGAAGCTAGCACCAAACACCTATAACCTAATACTTCCCCCTATTATCCAGGTACTGTTGCCACATCAGCAAAAACTTCTCCGATGCGCGTTTTATAGGGTCTAAATCAACCCCTTCTTTTTGCAGCAGTTGCCAGTTATCGTATAGCATGCCCGGGTGTGCCAGGCCTTTAATATCAATGGGGTTGTAGGTGCTATCGGGGTTGAGTTTGTAGCAGCCTTTGCGCCCATACCGCGGGCGGTGGTGACTGGTCCAGCCGTTAAAGTCGGTTTGAAAGCCGACTGAAATATCTGTCAGTTCCTGTAGGTTTAAACCCTGCAGGGTTTTAGATGAATCGCCAAAAATGGTGGGGATGTTATCGGTAATGTATTTGTTCAGTACGTTGTAGCTAAACTTATAACTGTCGATAGATTTTTCACAATAACAGGGCAGGCTGTCCAGCTTGGCTTTGTATTCAGGCGTGGGCTTATACATGCCCATAGAGATAGGCAGGCTAACCAATCCCTTGCCTTTGTAGATGCTTAAAATATCCTGCGGAGGTATACCCCTTGGTTGGTTTTGCAGGGGTTTAAACCCATCGTGGGTAGATAGAACAGGCAGCCCTTTGCTATTCATAAACGTAATCGCATCGGTTCGAGTTTTATCATTCATGTGGGTAACATCGGTCATAATACCGGCGTTAGCCATCCATAAAATAGTTTGGCGGCCAATGTCACTTAGCCCGCGTTTTTTCTCTTTACGGAACACCCCTTTCAGGTTAAGTAAATGCTCTGCAAAACCGGGCATCACTGCCGATGAGCCCACCTCGTAATCTTTTAAATGCACCAGGGTGATAAACGCTACACCCTTAGCTGCCCAAAAGTTAGCATCGTCCTGGCTGTGTATCAGATTGCGGCCGCCTTCTATTGAGTAAACAATAATGGTTTTAGTAGTAGTATGTACCAACGTGCGCACCTCCTGAGGTGAGCGGGCAATGGCAAAATCGGCACTGTTATCGGCTACAAATTTGTCTATGTAGTCAATCTGCCTAAGTATCATCTTGCGGGCTTTGGCGGCACGCTTTGGCCCCTCTCGGCCAATCAACCCAACAACAAAAATGCGTGCACCTTTATTGGCTTTCCAGTAGTTGGCATAGTTCACATTTTTAAACATGTGCTTGTAGCGCAAGCGTGGCGGATGGTCCTCATCAAAAAACTTCAAGCCCTTGCCAAAAAAGCCATACGGCTCGCTAATGGTAGGGTGTATTTGCAAGTCCATATACTCATTAACCACCTGGGCCTGGGTGGTGATAGTGAAAATGAGAAACAGAAAAAGAAGGCGCTTCATAGAGTGGTAAAACTAAATAAAAAAGGCGGGCCGAAAGGCCCGCCTTTGAAGTAATTACAATGCAACTATTATTCGGTTACAACCAGTTTTTGTGTTACAGCTTTACCGCTAATGGTAGTTTGTATAAAGTAAATACCCGGAGCTAAGCTTTCGGTATCAAATGTTTGGGTGTGTACACCACCGCTTTGTCTACCTGCAAAAAGGTTTTTAACCTTAGCGCCAACGGTATTAATAACGTCAATAACCAAATCTTCGGCTTTGTCTAAGGTGTAGTTGATAGACAATGTGCCTTTGCCCGGGTTAGGGAACAAATGGATTGGGTGCTTGGTAGCAGCGTTGGTAGATGGTAAATCGGTAAGGGCATCGCCATTAACGTATTGAATACCTACCACCATCATTTCATCGTCCGATGTTAAGCCCCAGTACACAGGGTCTGGGCCTGCTGTATTACGGAATTTAGCTTCGTGAATAATGCCGTCGCGTGGGTCAATTTCAAGTAATGCCTGGTCGGGGAAATACTCAAAAGTTACCTCGGGTCCCCAACGGTAGTAGCCTACCATAAAGCCCTGCTCGTAGCTATACATACCTTCGTATATCTGGTTGCCTTTAGTTCCGTTCGGGTTACGCATGTACACATCATAGTCGTTACCGTACTTGTGGGTATGGGTATATATGTTCCACACTTTCCATTTGTTGGTAGCAAAAGGGTCAAGCTCTTCTACGGTAAAGGTATGTTCCTGCCCGTCTTGCGGAATGGTAATATCAAGGTTAGGGAATAACAGCACGTTCATATAATTCTGCGCTGTGCCTTGTGGTTGTGTGTATACGTTTATGTATAAATCAACACCTAAAATAGAGTCCTGGTTGGTGTTTTTAATGTGCAGGTTAAGGTCTATAAACGTGCCGGCTTCCCAAAAATACGCTGTACCGGCAGGCAGGTCGTAATCCCATAAACCGGGGCCTGTAGCAATAGGGTTGCGGGTGTCAGAGTGCGAATCTTGCGAAAGGTCACGAAGGCCCGGAGAGTATTGCGTTGCTGTGCCCGGCATAAATTTATACATCACAAAGTGGTGTGTTTGCGGAGGCATTAAACTAACAATTTTAGGTATCTCGGTATTATTTGCAAACTGCATATCGTACTTAATAAAGAATTCGCTCTCTGTAGCCGGCGGAACAAACACTTTACCAAGGTAAATCTGTTGGCCCTGGCCTGCAGGCGGCGGGTCGTGCTGGGCATACGTACCATCAATACCACCATCGCGGTAGTAAGCATTTACTAATGCTGTATCTACTACGTTGCCTGTTTGTGGAGCACCATAAAGTATCCATTGGCGGATATATTCAAAGTCTTTATCGTCAAGCGGGTTTGCATTGTATGGCATGTAGTTGCCTTCTGCCGGCTGTGTAATAGCCAAGCCAGAGCTAACGCCGTGCGACATTTTACGTAACAGGAAACTGCGGCCCGGGTCGCCGGGGGCAACCAACTTGTTGCCTTTGCCTGCTGCGGTTGGGTTAAGAGGGGTAATGTTTACCAACGAGCTGTATACTGATGCTTCGGGCTGGTTAACATTAAAAGTAGCGGTAGAGCCGTTATGGCATCCGGCACCGGAGCAGTTGGCCTGCAAAAGCTGGTGCACAACGGTGAACGAGTTTTGACCGGCAGCGAATAATGATAAGAACATTGCCGCGGCTAAAAGACGAACATTTAGTCGCTTCATTTTACTTGGTTTTTTAGGATTGGATGATTAGGGGTGAAAAATTAGAAAAAAATATTATGCAAGCATAACATTTTTTAAATTATTTTAGTCGGGTAATAAAACCACCATGAAAAAATTTATAGTTCTATTGGCTTTAACGCCACTGTTTTATGTTGCCAAAGGGCAAGACACCATTACCAACCCCGGCTTTGAGCGTTGGACTAATTTTGGCAGTTATGAAGACCCTGATACCTGGAAAACACTTAACCCGTTAACCAGCGTTGTGGGCGCTGTGGTGGCTTACAAGGCAACGGGTGCTGATGCGCATTCAGGTTCTAATGCTATTAAACTGGTTACCAAAACAGTATTGGGCAACCCAACACCATCGTTGGTTACAACAGGTACAGTTAATGTTCAGCAACAATCGGTAGATGGTGGTGCGCCTATCAGTGCCCGCCCGTTATTCTTTACCGGTTGGTATAAATATGCCCCTCAAAATGGCGACACTGCATCATTCTCTATCACTCTTACCAAATGGAATGGTACAAGCAGAGATGTTGTTGGCGAAGGCGGATTGTATGTAAATACTGCCGCAGCCAGCTATACGAGCTTTTCAATCCCTATCAGCTATGCATTGCCTGATGTGCCTGATACGGTTCAGATTATCATGGTATCGAGCAGCAATGCAGCGCCACAGCTAAACAGCATTTTATTTATTGATGATGTTGATTTCGATTTTTCAACAGGTATTATGGATAGTAAAGTAGAAGGCTTAAACTTATATCCTAACCCTGCAAACGGTGCAGCTACGCTTCAATTTAACCTGGAAGGTACACAAGGCATTGATATTACAATACTAAATGCATTAGGCCAAAACGTAAAAAGCATTTACAGCGGCAAAAGCAACGGTGGTTTAAACCAGGTACAGTTTTCTACGCAAGGCCTGCCTGCAGGTATTTACAGCGTGCGTTTGAATATGGGCACTAAAACCTATACCGAGAAATTGGTTGTTAATTAATCAAGGCTATATTTTACTAAAAAGCCCCTGCGATTATCGTTGGGGCTTTTTAAATTATTAAAGTCCCCCTCACTCCTTTAGGAGAGGGGGATTTAGGGGGTGAGGGAATTAGTCTTTAATCTTCTCTTTAAACGGCCTAATGATAAGCCTTATAGAACGTTCATACGTAAAGTAGTTCCACATCCAGTTTACAAAAACAATTAAGCGGTTGCGGAAGCTAACCAAGGTCATAAGGTGGATAAACATCCACGCCAGCCATGCTATGCGCCCCTGGAATTTAATGAATGGTAAGTCTACCACTGCACGGTTACGGCCTATGGTGGCCATAG
>JBIPNX010000059.1:0-8791 GCA_044378145.1 Flavobacteriales bacterium
ACGTAATATGCTCCAATAGAGATAAGTATATAGCCCTAAATATAAGGTAAACATACTTACTTTTGGATGCCCTCAAAATGATTCTAATCATATCAATGCATAAACTTTTAAAAGTAAAAACTGTTTTTTAGGCTGCTATGAAGCGCTTTGCACAACTATACGCCGATTTGGATGAAACCAACAAGACCAACGAAAAGGTGGCCTTGCTATCGGCTTATATGCAAAATGCCGATGATGGCGACAGGCTTTGGGCGTTGGCATTGCTATCGGGCCGCAGGCCCAAACGTACCGTTGCAACAGCCAAGCTTAAGGAATGGGCCTGCCTGTATGCTACTGTTGATACCTGGCTGTTTGAAGAAAGCTATGCCATTGTTGGCGACCTTGCCGAAACCATTACCCTGATATTACCTCCACCAACAGAAACAAAGCATAATGAGAGTTTAAGCTATTGGGTAAACTACATCCGCACGTTAGAAAAAGTGGATGAAGAAATAGCCCGGGAGAAAATACAGCATGCCTGGACCTTACTAAGCCAGAGTGAACGCTTTGCTTTTAATAAACTGATAACAGGAGGGTTTCGGGTTGGTATATCGCAAACACTGGTTGGCAGGGCTATTTCCAACTTTACAGGCATTACTCCCAATACCATAGCCCATCGGTTAATGGGTAAATGGACACCCGACACTACCACGTTTGATGAACTGGTTATGCAGGAACGGAGCGACGATAACCTGTCGCACCCCTACCCTTTTTGCCTGGCTTACCAGATTGATGTCCCCCTGGAAAGCCTTGGACAACCAAGCGAGTGGCAAGCCGAATGGAAATGGGATGGCATACGCGGGCAGATAATAAAACGCAACGGGCAGTTTTTTGTATGGAGCCGTGGCGAAGAACTGGTAACCGATAAATTCCCCGAACTACAGGAACTGCAAGCCGTTTTACCCGATGGTGTGGTGTTAGACGGGGAAATTATGCCCTATAAAGACGGCCGCATTATGAGCTTTAACGTGCTGCAAACCCGCATAGGCCGCAAAAATATTACCAAGAAAATACTGACCGATGCTCCCGCCGCTTTCTTTGCTTATGATATAATAGAGTTTGAAGGTCAAGACATCCGCGAGAAACCGTTGTCGGAGCGCAGGGCTATATTAGAGGAGCTTTTGCAGCAAGTAAACCACCCAAACTTTATCCAATCGCCTACGGTGGAGTTTAGCACCTGGGAAGAACTAACGGAACAACGTAAGTTATCGCGCAGCCTGCAAAGCGAGGGGCTTATGCTGAAACAGAAAAGCAGTACCTACGAGGTAGGCCGTAAAAAAGGCTCTTGGTGGAAATGGAAAGTGGACCCGTATAGTATAGACGCTGTATTGATTTACGCACAGGCAGGCCACGGCCGTCGGGCAAACCTCTACACCGATTATACCTTTGCCTTATGGCAGGGCAATTTGCTGGTGCCCTTTGCAAAAGCCTATTCAGGGCTTACCGATAAAGAGATTGAAGAAGTAGACGCCATTGTAAAAAAGACCACCAAGGAAAAGTTTGGCCCCGTGCGAAGCGTTACCCCTACCCTAGTGTTTGAATTAGGCTTTGAGGGTATCAATATATCTACAAGGCATAAGAGTGGCGTGGCAGTCCGCTTTCCGCGCATACTGCGCTGGCGGCTGGATAAAAAGGTAGAAGATGCTAATACCTTGGAGGATTTGAAGGCCCTTATAAATAGTAATCAGTAGCAACTTATAATCTTTCCTTGATAACTAAACTTTTTTGTATAGTTCTCCGTTATCAGCGCATTGCTATATTTGCAGGCTAATGACATCTATATACCCCTCTTTTCTTTGGGCGCTGGCAGCCATTTCAATCCCCATTGCCATACACCTGTTCAATTTCAGGCGGTATAAAACTGTTTATTTCTCAAGCCTTCGATTTTTAAAACAGGTAGAAACCGAGACCAAGCAAAGCCGCAGGCTTAAACATTTATTGGTTTTAGCGGCACGCATCCTGGCTATATCGGCATTGGTATTTGCGTTTGCAAGGCCTGTTATACCCGCACCGGGCAGCAGGGTTAAGCAAGGCGATAAGGCAGTAAGTATCTACATTGATAACTCATACAGCATGCAAGCCGTAGGTACCGAGGGCAGCTTGTTAGACAAGGCAAAGTCCACCGCCGAAGAACTGGTAAAGCAATACAAACCATCGGATAAATTCCAACTGCTTACCAACGACTTTGAAGGCCGTCACCAGCGACTGCTTACCCGCGATGAATTTTTGGAGTTGCTTAAAGATGTTGACTACTCCCCTGCGTTCCGTAAGCTATCGGAGGTATTTTCGCGCCAGCGCGATTTCTTAAATGCAGAGCCCCAGCCCAACAAGCAGGCCTTTGTTATTTCCGATTTTCAAAAATCAGGGTTTGACCCCGAAGTGCTTAAGAACGATACCACCATTAGCATGGCCGCTATCCCGTTAAAAGCGAATGAGGCTAATAATGTGTTTATAGACAGTGTTTGGTTT
Organism: Flavobacteriales bacterium; assembly: GCA_044378145.1. Classification (GTDB taxonomy): domain Bacteria; phylum Bacteroidota; class Bacteroidia; order CAMBQF01; family CAMBQF01; genus CAMBQF01. The sequence goes on from JBIPNX010000059.1 coordinate 2,509, forward strand.
GCTACCCCTTACCGCAAACTTAACCAACCTGAGGAACTAAACATAAGCGTTACCAATACAGGTGTGGTTGATGTTAACAATGTGCCATTAAAGCTATTCATCAACAAGGTGCAAAAATCGCCGACCTCTATAAGTGTTAAGGCTGGCCAAAAGGCTGAGTTTAAAATATCGTACACAATACAACAGCCCGGCCTTCAGTTTGCCGAGTTGCAGCTTACCGACCATCCTATTACGTACGACGATAAGTTTTACTTCTCGTACGCCATAGCTAATAACCTTAATGTATTGTCTATTAACGGCAATGGTGACAGCCCTTACCTGAACTCGCTTTACGGTAACGATGTGTACACCAAGCTAACCAATATGCCCGAGGGACAGATTGACTATGCCGCGTTTAATAAGCACCCGCTGATTGTATTGAATGGCGTTAAGAGCATATCATCGGGCTTGCAACAGGAGTTGAAGAAGTATACCGATGCCGGTGGCAACATTATGATATTCCCCCCAATGGCAGGCGATATGGATAGCTACAAAACATTGCTATCTACTTTAAAGTGTGCTTGGTTTGAAGGCTTAGATACTTCTAAGGCAAAGGTTACTACCCTGTCTATGCAAGATGCCATTTACAAAGACATTTTTGAGAAGACACCGAATAACATAGACCTTCCCGTAGCCTTTAAACACTATGGTTTCAGCCGTGCCCTTGCCTCGGAAGAACCATTGATGAAGTTTGCCAATGGCCAAAGCTTTTTAAGCCGTTTTAAAGCCGGTACAGGCCAGGTGTATTTATGTGCTTCGCCGCTAGACCCAACGGCTACCAACTTCCCTAAGCATGCATTGTTTGTCCCTACTCTGTATAAAATAGCCTTATATAGCGGCACAACTGCCCCGCTGTATTACATGGCTGGCAACGATAATACCGTGCAGGCCGGCAACGTAAACATTGGCTCTGACGATGTTTTTAAAGTAAAAGAGATAACAGGCAAAACGGAATTTATTCCCGGCCACCGAAGCACCGGTTACGGCACTGCAATAGATATGGGCAATCAGGCCAAAGAGGCAGGTAACTATATGCTTATGGCAGGTAACGATACACTGATGCCTATAGCAGTAAACTACAGCAGGCTGGAGAGCGACCTTAAAACCCTTACCCCCGAAGAAGTTACCGATGGGTTTGAGAAAAACCATTTTGACAATTTCGCGGTGCTGGATGTAATGAAGAAAGGCGTTTCAAAATCGTTGGCAGATGTGGCTGAAGGAACCCAATTATGGCGCTGGTTTATATTTGCCGCGCTGTTATTCCTATTGATTGAGATTGCATTGCTGCGCCTTTTAAAGTAATGGAAAGCAACCCACCCATACAGAACGACAAACAGCAAAGGCCAAAGTTGCTAGTGGTTGTTTGCTATTACATTATTATAAAGGCAGGGGTAAAAGCCCTTATGTCGCTTATATTTTTAATTGGTGGAAAATCGTTAGGGGGCTTAACAAAGCAGGAAGGCTTTGATACTATCAGCAATGGAGGTGCCAGCTTTCAGCTACTTATTATTGCATTAAGCATAGTAAGCATATGGGCTGCAATACAGGTGCTAAATTTTAAACGTATAGGCTTTTATGTTTATTTAGCCATTGTTGTAGTTTCTTTCTTTGCTCCTATATTTTTCCATACAGGAACCTACCAACCCTCTATGATAGGGTTTACAATATCAATAATTCCGATAGCTTTATTATTGAGGTATAAGAAGTTGCTTACCTAACGGGCAGCTACCATGCTAATTTCCACATTAGCATTTTTGGGTAAGCCGGCTACGGCAACCGTTTCGCGGGCGGGGTAATCAGCAGTAAAATAACTTGCGTAGATTTCATTCACCGCGGCAAAATCGTCCATTGTTTTTAAGAAGATGCTTGTTTTAAGCACATTGCTGAAATCCATTCCCGCCTCGGCCAGTATGGCGCGCAGGTTCTCCATCACCCTAAATGTCTCGGCCTGGATGTTCTCATTCTCAAAAGCACCACTCTCCGGGTTTAAGGCTATTTGCCCTGATATAAACAATACATTGCCAAACTTTACAGCCTGGTTGTAAGGCCCAATAGGCGCGGGGGCAAACTTGGTGGTAATGATTTCTTTCATAGATTTCACCCCAAAGAAAACAAAAAGTTTTGGTTTTGCCATTACCTTAATCTTAAAACATAGCACCAATAAGCACAATACTTGGTATTTTTGACAAATACTCTTTTAGCAAATGAAACTACATACCATAAATACAGGCATGTTTAAATTAGATGGCGGCGCTATGTTTGGCGTGGTGCCTAAATCTATCTGGAACAAGCTAAACCCTGCGGATGATAACAACATGTGTACATGGGCCATGCGCTGCCTGCTTATTGAAGATGGCGATAAACTAATATTGATTGACAACGGTATTGGCAACAAGCAAAGCGAAAAATTCTTTGCCCACTATTACCTGCATGGCGATGATACCTTGGAGAAATCGCTGAACGCATTGGGTTTTGGGGTTGATGATATTACCGATATGTTCCTTACCCACTTGCACTTTGACCATTGTGGTGGCTCTGTAAAGTGGAACAGCGCTAAAGATGGCTACGAGCCGGTGTTTAAAAACGCTACCTACTGGAGCAACAACAAGCATTGGGAATGGGCTACCAAGCCTAACCCAAGGGAAAAGGCTTCGTTTTTAACGGAGAACATTATGCCTATTATGGATAGTGGCCAGCTTAAGTTTGTTGACGATGGGTTTGACTTGTTTGAATACAAAGAGGTTTATGGCCATACCGAGAGTATGATGTTGCCTGTACTTACCTACAAAGACAAAACCATAGTTTACATGGCCGACCTTATTCCATCGGCAGGGCACATACCTGTGCCGTATGTAATGGGATATGATACGCGTCCGCTGCTGACTCTTGGTGAGAAAGAGACTATCTTAACTGATATGCAACAAATGGGTGCTTTGATGTTCTTTGAGCACGACCCGGTGAATGAGTGCGGAACACTTGTAGCTACTGAAAAAGGCATCCGTTTTGGTGAATCGATAAAACTTAGTGAGCTGTAATGATAAAGCTGCGTGCAATAGAAAAAAGTGATTTAGAATATATCTACAATTGGGAGAACGATCCTTCCAATTGGAGCTACAGCTACACATATACACCATTTTCAAAAGATGTATTAAAACTCTATATCGAACAAGCTGGTCAAGACATTTATACTTCAAAGCAATTGCGGTTAATGATTGATTTGGAAGATAATGGCAACGTAAAAACCATTGGCTGTGTTGACCTTTTTGATTTTGAGCCACGCCACCAACGCGCCGGAGTGGGCATACTTATTGGTGATGAAGCTAACCGTAAAAACGGTTATGCATCGGAAGCATTAAAGCAATTGATTTCTTACGCTTTTACCACCCTAAACCTTAACCAACTATTTTGCAATATAGCGGTTGACAATACTGCCAGCCTTGTACTGTTTACCAATCATGGGTTTAGCATTATCGGCACCAAAAAGCAATGGCTGCATATAAACAACAACTGGGTTGATGAGCATACCCTACAACTACTGCGCAGCTAAATGAAGAAAATAGCCCTGATAGTAGTTATTGTTTTTGTGGCTGTATTCGCAATGTTTTGCGGGCCGGGCAAGGGCAATGACCAAACGGGCGAAAAGCTTACCACCTTTGCGGGCTTAAGCGATACAGTAAGCTATGTAGGCATAAATACCTGCAAGCAATGCCATCAGGATATTTACAACACCTATATGCAAACGGGCATGGGGCAGTCGTTTGACAATGCTACCCACGCCAAAAGCAAGGGCCGGTTTGAAGATGCCAAAGTACTGTACGATAAATTCTCTGACCTATACTATAAACCCTATTGGAAAGGCGATACCCTTAAGGTAACTGAGTTCAGGCTATCGGGTAACGATACCATTTACAAGCGCATACAGGCTGTGAGTTATATTGTAGGCTCTGGCCAGCATACTAATTCACATATCATCAATGTAAAAGGTTATTTATACCAGGCCCCGTTTACTTTTTATGCCCAACAAGGCAGGCTCGATTTACCTCCAGGATTTGAAAACGGCCATAACACCCGCTTTGGACGTGCTATTGGCTTAGAGTGTATGAGCTGCCATAATGCCTACCCTAAGTTTGTAATGGGTTCGGAAAACAAGTATACTGATGTGCCTCAAGGCATAGACTGCGAGCGTTGCCACGGGCCGGGCGGGGAGCATGTGCGCCGAAAGCAAATGGGCGAGAGTATTGACACTTCAAAATACATAGATTACTCTATTGTAAACCCCGGCAAGCTTAGCGCCGATTTGCAATTCCAGATATGCCAGCGCTGCCACCTACAGGGCAATGCAATACTTAAAACGGGTAAATCGTTCTTCGATTTTAAGCCCGGCATGCAGCTTAGCGAGGTGATGGATGTGTACCTGCCCCGCTACAAAAATGCCGACCACGACTTTATTATGGCATCGCATGCTGATAGGTTAAAGCAAAGCCAGTGCTTTGTGGTATCGGCAAAAAACAATGCCAATAAAAACAGCCTTCGCCCTTATAAAAACGCCATGACCTGTGTTACCTGCCACAACCCGCACGTAACCTCTAAAAACCTTGGCGATGGGTACTTTAACACCAAATGCCAGAACTGCCATTCCGCACCAAAGCAAACTACCTGCACAGCAACCCAAGCCAAACTGGATGCAGCTAAAAACAATTGTGTAAGCTGCCACATGCCACGCTCGGGTTCCAGCGATATTCCGCACGTTACCATACACGACCATTACATACGTAAACCCATTGATAAAAAGGAGTTGAAGGGCATTAAAGAGTTTGTTGGCTTGGCCTGTATCAATAACCCCTCACCTACCCCGGTGTCAAAGGCTATGGCGTATATAAACCAGTACGAGAAGTTTGAGAACAAGCCTTACCTATTAGACAGTGCCTGGTTTTACCTGCAAAAAGGCGGCGACGATATGTTTGTCCCCCTTATCCAGTACTACTACATAAAAGGTGATTATGCCGCTGTGGTAAACCAGGTTAGCAAGGCAGGCAAGGATAATTTGTTAACCCAAAAGCTGATTAAACAATCGTACACCAATGCCGATGGTTGGACCGCCTACCGCATTGGCGAATCGTACTACAATACAGGGGAATTTAACGAAGCCTACATCTTTTTTAAGCACGCCGTTAAGCTAACTCCTTACTATCCCGACTTTAAAAACAAGCTGGGTTCTGCCGCTTTAGCTCTTGATAAAAAAGATGAGGCCAAAAAGATATTTGAAGACCTGATTTTAGAAAACCCCGGCTTTGCCCCTGCTTATAGCAACCTGGGCTTTATATACTTACAGGCGGGCAATGATAACAAGGCTGAAACCCTTTACGACCAGGCCCTGGCTTTAGACCCTGACTACGAGCAGGCATTACTGAACAAAGCAGGTCTGTATTTCTATCGCAACCAACCGGCAAAGGCAAGGCCTTACCTGCAACGTGCACTTAAGCTAAACCCAAACAATACAAGGGTTAAAGACATGCTAAAAGCGGCTGTATAGCCCACCAAGCCAATCCCCTCATTTTTATTATATTTGCGTGGCGAAAGCAGTATGATAACGATTATAAACTACGGGATGGGAAATTTAGGCTCTATAGCCAATATGCTAAAGCGTATTGGGCACAATAGCCTTATTACCAGCAAACCTGAAGATATTGAGAAGGCTACCAAGTTAATTTTACCAGGCGTTGGTGCTTTTGATAATGGTATGCAAAGTTTTAACAATCTTGGCTTTTCATCAATACTAAATAAAAAAGTGTTGGAAGAAAAAGTGCCAATTTTAGGCATTTGCTTGGGTATGCAACTTATGACCGAGGGAAGTAATGAAGGTAAAGAAGCCGGTTTGGGCTGGATAAAAGGCAGGTTTGAAAAATTTGCCTTTGGAGAGGATATGAAAATGTATAAAGTACCCCACATGGGTTGGAATAAGCTTGAAAAGGTAAAGCAATCTAAATTACTTGACGGCTATGAGGAAACTCCCCGATTTTACTTTGTACACAGTTATTATTTTAAACCCGTTAACCAGGCCGATGTTTTAGGCACTACATCATACGGAATAGAATATGCTTCGGCTTTTGAGCACGAGAATATACTTGGGGTACAGTTTCACCCCGAAAAGAGCCATAAGTTTGGTATGAACCTTTTGAAAAATTTTGCAGAGAAATACTAATGTTTGAAAAAAGGATAATACCGGTTTTATTGTGTGACAAGA
>JBIPNX010000060.1:0-8783 GCA_044378145.1 Flavobacteriales bacterium
AGTATCGTTCGTCTCGGTTCCAGTAGCAGTTTACTTGCACCATAAACACATCGCCTAACAGTTTATTTTCTGTTACCTCTTTTATCCATTTTGATGGTGGCGAATAGCGGTTTTGCATTACACAAAAGACGTGACGAGAAACCTGCAGCGATTTAAAAATAACCAGCTCGCACTCTGCCTTTGTAAGGCCCATTGGTTTTTCACAAACCACGTGTTTATGGGCCTCAAGGGCTTTTATAGACTGTTCTGCATGAAGCCCGTTGGGTGTGCAAATGCACACCACATCAATTGCAATACCTGCATTAAGCAGCTCTTCTATAGAGGTAAAAAATGGAACGTTATATGCCTCTATGCCCAGCTCTTCCTTAGGCCTCACATCAGCCAGGGCTACCAGCTGTGTATGTGGGTTGCGCGTAGCCATTTCGGCATGGCGTTTACCAATGTGCCCACAGCCAACTACTGCAAATTTTATTTTTTCTTCGGTGACCACTTATTTTATCCGGCTAACGCTGCCGTTTTCTAATTTATATTCCTGCTTGCTTTCGGGGCAAACAGCTATTCCGTTCTCGTCAAATTTAAGTTTGTGACCATACTCACTCATCCAACCTGTTTGACGGGCGGGGTTTCCAACCAGCAAGGCAAAAGCGGGCACATTTTTAGTTACCACAGCCCCGGCTCCAATAAAAGCAAACTCGCCAATATCATGCCCGCAAACAATGGTAGCATTGGCACCTATAGACGCCCCCTTGCCAACATATGTTGTTGCGTATTGATCTCGCCTGTTAACCGCGCTGCGCGGGTTAGTTACGTTGGTAAATACCATAGATGGGCCAAGGAACACATCGTCTGCACAGGTTACCCCTGTGTAAATAGACACATTGTTCTGCACCTTAACATTGTTACCCAATACCACACCGGGCGATATTACCACATTTTGGCCCAGGTTACAACCATCGCCAATAGTGCAATTAGGCATAATATGGGCAAAGTGCCATATTTTAGTGCCTTTGCCTATAGTACACCCTTCGTCTATAACGGCAGTGGGGTGGGCAAAATATTCGCTGGTGCTCTCCATGGGGCTGCAAAAGTATAAAAAGAAATTTTAAGAAAATATAAAGTAATGTATTATCGCACAACAGAAAAGCCCGCAAAGTCTGTTTGAGTAACATCAACCACCTCTACGCTCTCTACAATTGCTGCGGGAGGCCCTTGGTAGCACCAGCTAATAAGCTCGGCCAGCACGGTTTCTTCTCCTTGCGCTACTATAAATACCCGCTTTCCATCGGGCAGATTTTTAACTGTGCCAACTATGCCTAGTTTGGCGGCCTCGCCTTTGGTGCTCTCTCTAAAGAAAACGCCCTGTACTTTACCGGTAACTGTTATTTCAATTTGTTTTATCAAACTGGCGGTGTTCTGTTTTAAAAAGCTCCTCTTTGGGCAGGCTTTTGAAATAGTCGTATGTAATTTTTAAGCCTTCGGCGCGGTCTACTTTTGGCTCCCAGCCTAGAATTTTGCGCGCCTTTGTAATATCGGGCTGGCGCTGTTTTGGGTCGTCAACCGGCAGGTCTTTATAGGCCACCGGCACCGACGATCCGGTAAGTTTTAATATTTCTTCGGCAAACTCGCTTATAGTAATTTCGGCCGGGTTGCCAATATTTACCGGTTGGGCATAGTCGCTCATCAACAAGCGGTAAATTCCTTCTATCAAATCATCAACATAGCAAAAAGAACGTGTCTGGCTTCCGTCGCCAAAAACAGTAAGGTCTTCTCCGCGCAAAGCCTGGCCAATAAAAGCCGGCAGCACACGGCCATCGTTAAGGCGCATTCGTGGGCCGTACGTGTTGAATATACGCACTATGCGGGTTTCAACCCCATGATAGGTATGGTAGGCCATGGTTATTGCCTCCATAAAACGTTTCGCCTCGTCGTAAACGCCACGCGGCCCCACAGGGTTAACATTGCCCCAATAGTCTTCGGTTTGTGGGTGCACAAGAGGGTCGCCATAAACTTCTGATGTTGAAGCAACCAGTATGCGTGCTTTTTTAGCCCTTGCCAAACCCAGCAGGTTGTGTGTGCCCAACGAGCTTACCTTTAATGTTTGAATGGGTATTTTTAGGTAATCGATAGGGCTGGCCGGCGATGCAAAATGCAGAATGTAATCAAGTTCGCCGGGTATGTGCACATGTTTAGAAACATCGTGATGGTAAAACTCAAAATTAGGGTCTTTAAACAGGTGTGCAATGTTGTTCATGTCGCCCGTAATAAGGTTGTCCATGCCAATTACATAGTACCCCTCTTTTATAAACCTGTCGCACAGATGAGACCCTAAAAAACCTGCAGCTCCTGTAATTAAAACTCTTTTCATGGTTTGTCCTTTATACTGTTGGCCTGCCAATACTAATGTATGCAAAGCCCTCTTTCTTAACCTTTTCAGGGGCAAACAGATTGCGCCCGTCAAAAATAACTTTGTTAACCAGTTTTTCTGATAGTGCCGCAAAATCGGGCTTTTTAAACGCGGCCCACTCTGTACAAATTATCAGCGCATCGGCCCCTTCGGTAGCTTCGTACTGGTTATTTGCAAATGTAATTGTGTTGCCAAAAACACGTCCTGCTGTTTCTGTGGCCTCCGGATCAAATGCCACAACTGTTGCGCCCTTTGCCAGCAATGCGTTTATCGTGTATATTGATGGCGCTTCGCGCATATCGTCAGTTTCGGGTTTAAAGGCTAAGCCCCAAACCGCAAATTTTTTGCCTGTTATATCGCCACTAAAGTGCTTCTCGATTTTAGGCACAAGAGCTGTTTTTTGTTCTTCGTTAACAACGTGTACCGCTTTTATCAGGCTGAAATTATAGCCATGCTCCTCTGCTGATTTTACCAAAGCTTTGACGTCCTTGGGAAAACAGCTGCCACCATAGCCTATGCCGGGGAAAAGGAAGCGGGGCCCAATGCGGTTATCGGTGCCAATACCATGGCGGATTGAGTCTACATTTGCACCCGTTAACTCGCACAGGCGGGCCATCTCGTTCATAAAGGTAATCTTCATGGCAAGGAAAGAGTTGGCGGCGTACTTGGTAAGCTCGGCAGAGCGTTCGTCCATCAATATTATCTGCTCTTTATCGTCAACATAGGGCAAATAAAGCTCGGTCATTAGCTCTCGGGCTTTATCAGACGAAGAGCCGATAACCACCCTGTCGGGTTTCATAAAGTCTTCAACTGCAAACCCTTCGCGCAAAAACTCCGGATTAGACACTACATCAAACTCTATATTAGTGTTTGGCGCAATTGCCGCCCTAACTTTTTCTGCTGTGCCAACCGGAACTGTGCTTTTATTGATAATTACTTTATAATCGTTGATATAGCCGGCAACCTCTGTGGCTGCCTTAAGAACAAATGAAAGGTCTGCGGCGCCATCGCCACCATCGGGGGTGGGCAGGGCAAAGAATATCAGCTGCGATTGTTCAACAGCTCCTTTAAGGTCTTTGGTAAACTCTATGCGTCCACCCTTAATGTTCCTCTCAAGGTAAATATCAAGATGGGGTTCATAAATGGGCACCAGGCCGTTTCTTAGCTTTTCAATTTTTGCATCGTCAATATCAACACAAATAACGCTGTTGCCTGTTTCGGCAAGGCATACACCTGTTACAAGGCCAACATATCCGGTACCTACTACTGCTATTCTCATATTAATTTAAAAACTGTAATACTGTATTGATAATATATTGCTGCATTTCCGGTTCCATTTCGGTATGAATTGGTAGCGAAAATACGGTTTTACAAAGTTGTTCTGTAATGGGGAAGTCTCCTTCTTTGTAGCGCGGGTCGGTATAGGCCTTTTGCATATGTAACGGTATAGGGTAATATACCATAGAGGGTATTTCTTTTGTGGCTAAAAACTCGCGCAGGGCTGTGCGATCAGCATCTTTTAGCTGTAATGTGTATTGGTGGAATACGTGCGTAGAGTTTGCCGCCCTGTTGGGTGTAACCAGTTTTGGGTGATTGGCAAAAGCCGCATCGTACGCATTGGCAACAGCAACCCTTGCAGACGAATAAGCATCAAGCTGCTTAAGTTTTACCCTGAGTATGGCTGCCTGTATTGTATCAAGGCGTGAGTTAACACCAATATCATCATGCACGTATTGTACACTTTGGCCGTGGTTGCATATCATGCGCAGGCGTTTGGCAAGCGTTTCATCGGTTGTAAAAATAGCGCCGCCATCGCCGTAGCAACCCAGGTTTTTAGATGGGAAGAATGATGTTGTGCCCACATGCCCTATACCGCCGGCCGGTTTTTTAGTACCATCGGCAAAGGTGTAAGTTGCACCAATAGCCTGTGCGGTATCTTCTATTACAAATAGGTTGTGCTTGTTGGCAATTGCCATAATGGGTTCCATATCGGCACACTGGCCAAACAGGTGCACAGGCACAATGGCTTTGGTGTTGGGGGTAATGGCTTTTTCTATTGCGGCGGGGTCAATACAAAACGTGTTAGGGTCTACATCAACCAAAACAGGCTTAAGGCCTAATAAAGCAATAACTTCGGCTGTGGCCACGTAGGTAAAATTGGCGGTTATAACCTCGTCTCCCGGTTTTAAATTCAGCGCCATCATGGCTATTTGCAGGGCGTCAGTGCCGTTGGCGCAGGGTATAACTTGTGGTATGCCAAGGTGTTGTTCAAGGTCGGTAGCAAAGGCTTTAACATCAGGCCCGTTTATAAACGCAGTAGAGTCTATAACGGCTTGTATGGCCTGGTCTATTTCGGGCTTTATCTTTTCGTACTGGCCTTTTAAATCGACCATGTGTATCTTTTTCATGCCTAAAAATTTGCGCGAAGTTAGTTAAATCCCCCGTCCTGACGTAACCGTCGGTACGGCCCTTTTATAAGGGGGGGCTTTTTTAAAACTATTATTTGTAAACGACTTGTATCAAAGCTTTGTCAACCCCATACTCCCGTAGTTTGCGTGCAACCTTTCGGGCGTTTTCAATCTTGGGGAGTTCGTTAAAATAGTAACGGTATTGCCCTGTGTTTATTTTCTGTTTGCTGAATGTGGGTTTGCAATCACATAAGCGTGCCAGCGTATCACTATTCATGCTGAATTCGTTTAACAAACTTAATGGGTCTTTATCATCGGCCGAGAACATTACCTGAACCTCGTAATAGGGTTTTATTTTGTTAAATGTAGCCGTGTCGGTACGCTGGCTAATAGGGTACTTATATTCTTTTGTGGCCTTAAGGTGTGCGCGGGTATCGTTAGCAAACAGCTTAAATTTGTAGTTTTCGGCCTTATTAATCTCAAAAATGGTAGTATCTGCCTGGTACATAGATACCGGGAGTATGAAATAGTCTTTTTGCGCGGTGCGCGATGCCTTGTTTACCCATGCCGGTATGTAGGCATAATCGGTTAAAGTGGTTTCGCCCTTTTTGGTGTTTTTGGTTAGCTCCAAGTGGGCCATAATGCCTCCGTCCTGGTACTGGTTACGTTGATTGGAAATGTAATTGCCCAGCGACCAAAACACTACACCTGTATGCTTTTTGCCTCCACGGCGGAAGGAAATTTCCTCTATCGGCTGCACAACGTGTGGGTGAGCTCCAATTATTAAATCGGCTCCGCTTTCAAACGTAAACTCAGCAACTTTGCGTTGCGTAGCATCGGGGTTGCGTTGGTACTCATTACCCCAATGGAAAAACACAATGGTATAATCGGGTTGATAATATTTCGCTTTTTTAAGGTCGGCGCGGATTAAGGCGGTGTCTATCGGGTTGATGATATACGGCTTGTTTACCTTGATGCCGTTGGTTCCGTAAGTATAATTCAGTATGGCAATTTTTATGTTGTTGCGGATGATGATTAGCGGGTTTTCGTTTTCGCGGTTAATGGTGTCTTTGTAGCTGCCGGTATGCTGCATACCCTCGTACTCAACAATATCAATGGTTCTCTGTATGCCTTTATCGCCTTTGTCTGCCGCGTGGTTATTGGCGTTGGCCAAAATATCAAACCCTGCCCATGCCAAAGACTTCGCCAAATTATCGGGACTGCCAAATTGTGGGTAACCCGAGTAGTTATCGCCCGGAAGCGTAGTTTCTAAATTAGCAATGGCTAAATCGTAATTGCTGATTAGCGGTTTTACAAAACGGTAGTTGTCGTTAAAATAATATTGCCCATCTGTAGCGTTGTAAGCTGCATCCAGCTGTGGCGAGTGCATCATTACGTCGCCCGCAAAAAGCATAGAAACCTTGTAGGTGGTATCTGCTTCGGGGGTGGTTGTATCGGCAGATGCGGGAACCGAAGAGCGATTGTTTCTCAGCATAAGCCCGCCCAGCAACACAACAAGAAGGGCAAAAGAAAGCGCATACGCACGGTTGGTATTCCTAAGGCTGTTCATGTGTATATGTTGTGCGTTATACAATACTCCTGTTTTTATGGGGAAAGCAAAAGTAACAATAAGGAGCGTAGCTGCTGCATAGCGGCAATTAATAGATAAAAAGATAAAGAATGGATAATTCTTTAGTGCAGACAAACCATCGTCTCTCTCCCCTCGCTGCGCGAGGTACTCCCTCAATGAGAATGAGGGGGACCTTAAAACTTTAGTTGACAAAGGCTCTGTTGGGGTTGTATTTTTGTATTACTCCGGAGGAGAGAGAAGCGAGGAGTGAGGAGTGGATAAAACTAAACCAAAAAATGCTTGTAAAATGATGCGCGAAAACACGATTATTTGCTACCGCCGGAAGTGGTTGAGATAATATACCCCCTCGGTCTTGCCTCTCGGCACGACCACTCCTCCCTAGCAGGGGGAGAGCCTGATATTTAGTGCGCAAAAACGGAGCATTAGCTACTGCCTGTAGGGATACAACACACCCCGTCAAAGCGTTGCTTTGACACCCCTCTCAAGAGGGGATAAAAAACTAAGCCCTCCCTTTAAGGGGAGGGTTGGGTGGGGTCAATTTTTTCGTAGTATCTTTGTAGATTATTAGTTATAAAAGAGATGTTTAAAGAGTACGATGTAATTGTTGTTGGTGCGGGGCACGCGGGTTGCGAGGCTGCCGCCGCTGCTGCCAATATGGGTAGCCGCGTTATGCTGGTAACAATGAACATGCAAACCATTGCCCAGATGAGCTGCAACCCTGCTATGGGCGGTGTGGCCAAAGGGCAAATTGTGCGCGAAATTGATGCCCTGGGTGGCTATTCGGGTATTGTAACAGACAAGTCTGCCATACAGTTCCGTATGCTTAACAAGAGCAAAGGCCCTGCGATGTGGAGCCCGCGCACCCAGAACGACCGCATGCTATTTGCCGCCGAGTGGAGGCAGATGCTGGAGGACACCCCTAACGTGGATTTCTTTCAGGATATGGTGGGCAAGCTGATTATTAAAGACGGAAAAGCAGCCGGTATTGTTACCGGTATGGGCTTAGAAATACATGCCAAAGCTGTGGTACTTACCAACGGTACTTTCCTTAACGGAATTATACACGTTGGCGAGAAACAATTTGGCGGAGGCCGCATGGCCGAGCGTGCTGCAACAGGTATTACCGAGCAATTAATTGACGTTGGTTTTGAGCATGGAAGGATGAAGACGGGAACGCCTCCGCGTATTGATGGAAGGTCTCTTGACTACACCAAAATGGAAGAGCAACCGGGCGATGAAAATCCTTCGAAGTTTTCTTACAGCGACAAGACCTCTAAGCTTACCACCCAGCGCCCTTGCTGGATAACTTATACTAACGACGAGGTGCACGAAATACTACGCACGGGCTTTGATAAATCGCCTATGTTTAGCGGGCGGATTCAAGGTTTAGGACCACGCTATTGTCCTTCTATTGAAGATAAAATTGACCGCTTTGCAGATAAGAATCAGCATCAGATTTTTGTTGAGCCTGAGGGTTGGAGCACGGTAGAAATTTACGTTAACGGATTTTCTACATCGCTACCTGAGGATGTGCAGAACAAAGCGCTGCGAAAAATTGCGGGCTTTGAGAACGCTAAAATGTTCCGCCCTGGGTATGCTATAGAGTACGATTATTTTCCACCTATGCAGCTGGGGTTAACGCTGGAGACAAAGCTGATAGAGAACCTATATTTTGCAGGCCAGATTAACGGCACGACCGGATATGAGGAAGCTGCCTGCCAGGGATTGATGGCCGGAATTAATGCCCACAATAAGATTCAGGGTACAGAACCGTTTATTTTGAAACGCTCAGAAGCATATATTGGGGTGTTAATTGACGACCTAATTACGAAAGGAACAGAGGAACCATACCGTATGTTTACCTCGCGTGCAGAGTACCGTATACTTTTACGTCAGGATAATGCCGATTTACGACTAACTCCGCGTAGTTACGAAATGGGTTTGGCAAGCAAAGAGCGTTACGGTGCTGTTCAAAATAAACTGGCTGAAACTAATTCCATCATTAAATATTTGAAAAACGAGAGCGTAGAACCAACCACGGTTAACCCCTATTTGGAATCTGTTAGCTCTGCCCCTACCAATCAAAAGATAAAACTGTATAATATTTTAAGTCGCCCACAGGTTGATATTAATGCCCTTGGAAACAATGTTCCTGCTTTAGGCGAGTATCTTTCTACCCAAAAAGAAGACAGTATTGAAGAGGCTGAGATATTAATTAAGTACGAAGGGTATATAGATAAGGAACAAGACATGGCTGAAAAGCAAATGAAAATGGAAAACCTGTTCTTAAAACCCGACTTTGATTACCATGCTTTGAATTCGCTTTCTATGGAAGCGCGTCAGAAATTATCAAAAATACGACCCTCAACCATAGGGCAAG
>JBIPNX010000061.1:0-8727 GCA_044378145.1 Flavobacteriales bacterium
ACACACGGAAAGATGAGAGCTATATCATTCCGTTTGTAGAGCATTTGTTGAATATTGTTATCACCCTAAAAGATAAGCTGCTGTTGGCAATGGAAAACGAAACAGGCTCAGAGCTTACGTTGGAATATTTATACACCTACCATCGCTATTTAAAGAAATTAATTACCCTGTTGGGCGATAATCCGTTGGTGAGTGATTTGCAAACGCTGAGGCTGTTGTTCAACCAATTAATCAGCAATACTACCATTCCGTTTTATGGCGAACCTTTAAAAGGTTTGCAGGTAATGGGTATGCTGGAAACACGTACACTTGATTTTGAAAATATCGTGCTACTATCAGCTAACGAGGGCGTGTTGCCGCAAGGCAAAGGAGGGCATTCATTTATTCCGTTTGATATAAAACGGGAATATGAATTGCCTACCTATTCCGATAAAGATTCCATTTTTGGTTACCATTTTTATCGACTGTTGCAACGTGCTAAAAAGGTTTGGCTGCTCTATAGCACCCAAACCGATGGAGGCATTGGCGGTAAAGAAAAAAGCCGTTTTATTACCCAGTTGGTAAATGAGCTTAAAGGCCCCAAGATTGAGCAAAAGCTGTTAGAGATACCTTTAGGAACAGCGCACGATAATGTTATCAGCTTTAAGAAAACCCCTGCAGTAATAGAAAAGCTAACGCGGATAGGGCAGGGGGAGAAGGGCTTTTCGCCCTCGGCACTAACTATGTTTATCCGCTGCCCGTTGCAGTTTTACTTTAGGTACGTAGCAGGGTTAAAAGAGAACGAGGAGGTTGAAGAAACACTGGAAGCTGCCACTATGGGTACTGTTATCCATAAGGTGTTGGAAACACTTTTTAAACCGTATTTAAACCAGCTGTTAAAGCCAGACCATATTGATACCATGCAGGGCTTAGCACCCATGGTTATAGACCATGTGTTTAATGATTTGCTTGGGCCGGAGAATTACCAGTTTGGTAAAAACCTGTTGATATACCGCGTGTCTAAACGCTTTGTAGAAAACTTCCTTTCGTTTCAAAAACAACTGTTGCAGGATGATGCAGGCAAAGGGTTTGATACCGTGGTTACCAATTTAGAACAACCGCTGGCCGCACCGTTTA
Organism: Flavobacteriales bacterium; assembly: GCA_044378145.1. Classification (GTDB taxonomy): domain Bacteria; phylum Bacteroidota; class Bacteroidia; order CAMBQF01; family CAMBQF01; genus CAMBQF01. The sequence goes on from JBIPNX010000061.1 coordinate 1,117, forward strand.
TGGTGGCGGGTACAGAGGTTAAAATTGCCGGCAATGCCGACCGTATAGAACAAAGCGGGAACGATATCCGCCTGATAGATTACAAGACAGGTAAAGTTGATAATGCCGAGCTTAAGTTTAGTGAGTGGGACGATTTGATTCAGTATCCTGATTATGCCAAGAGCTTTCAACTGTTAACCTATGCTTGGTTGTACCAAAAAAGCAACCCGGAGGTAAGCGGCAAGCTACATCCGTCTATTATTGCCTTTACAAAGCTTAGCGATGGCCTTAAAGAGTGTGTAACCCCAATTAACTCGGGATATATTACAGATGAGGATTTGGCAGGCTTTGAGGCTGTTTTACAGCAATTGCTTTTGCGTCTGTTTGATACCGGTGAGGAGTTTTACCAAACCCCTGAAAAGCAAAATTGCAGATACTGTATTTATAACAGTATCTGCAACCGCAACTAACAATAGTAAAACATTTAACTACTAGAACCTTTTTTTTAGTCAACTACAACAATGCGTTTTACGGCATCGCCATGGTTGGTTTTAATGGCAAGGAAGTAAATACCTGCCGGAATGTTTTGGGTATCTATGGTCATCAGGTGCCCATCTAAATCATCAGGACGCTGAGTCATAACTTTCGAACCAATAGCGCTTAGCATAGTAACTTCTACAATGGTAAGCTTGCTGTGGGTAGTGTTAATTTTTACACTGCCGCGCGCCGGGTTAGGGAATGCTTTAACTAAGCCCTGAACCTCGTCTTTGGTAATAATGTCGGTTTCGCGGGTGCCGCCGGTGTTGCCACCGTTGTTGTTTCCGCCACCAATGGTAGGGCTTGCAAGTGCACCGCTAACCCCGTCTCCGCCATGGTTGGCGGAAACGGATTTAATATCAACTACAACTACCGATGCTGAACCGGCATCGTCGTTTTGTATAACGCCCGATACGTTGTCTATAGTAATCTCTTTAAGGGTACCGTTAAGGCTTATTCTGCCACCGCCAATGCTGCCAATTGGGTTATTGTTGCCGGCAGGGTTAAGGCTCATATCGGCGCTGCCAAGGTTAGTGGCATCAACAGATACCAGCATATAATCGCCTTTTATAACCAACGATTTGATAGACACCTCCTGGGTGCGGCCATCAATGTTTATGGTAAAATTTTGAGGCTGGTAATTAGTGATATTACCTTTTTCGGTTTTTAAAGTAACCTCAATAGTACCTTTTTGAAGGTCTTCTTGTGTTACCGGTACGCTAAACGACCCGCTTTGTGCAAAGCCTGTTGTGCATGTTAACACTAAAGCCATTAAAGAGATGCCTTTTAATCCTGCTGCAATGCCTTTAGCTAACCTGCTGCCGAACATTAATTTAGGTTGATGTGTTTTCATGATTGCTTTGTTTTTTAAGTGTTTAACAATACTCACTATGCAAATATTACGAATATAAACCGGTATTTCAAATACACATTTTTCTATTTATCGGATGCAATTTGGGCATAAAATCCACAAATAAAATTAATAAGCTATTGAAAATCAATTTATTGTACTCTTAAATTTATCGCCGATCCTGCTTAAATTTTGCTGTTTATCGGAAAAACCTGCTTTTTTAGCTTAAATTGCCCTACTAAATTTATAAATGACAGAACGTACTATACATATTACGGTAGCCGAAGCTGAAAGTTTCGCAAACCTGCCCGAATATTTAAAGCCCTTGGTAACAAAGGCGCAAGAGGCTGCCAAAACTGCCTATGCACCCTATTCGCAATACAGGGTTGGCGCCGCTTTATTATTAGCCGACGGAACTATAATAATTGGCAATAACCAGGAGAATATTGCTTACCCATCGGGTGTATGTGCCGAAAGGGTTGCATTTTTCTCGGCATCGGCTAATAACCCTGGTATGGAAATACAGGCGGTAGCGGTAACAGCCATAAACGAAAGGGACCAGGACGATGTGGCTTGTACCCCTTGCGGTGCCTGCCGCCAGGTAATGGCTGAATATGAGACAAAGCAGGGGAAAGCAATACCCTTAGTAATGCCAAGCGGTAACGGCGCTTTTACGGTAACTAAAAATATTGCAACACTATTGCCGTTCCAGTTTGAGGCCGAAGGGTTAAAGAAAGGGTAATAATGGATATTGCAGAGGAAGAATATATCCTAAAATACTACATGCATCTTTTAGATATTGATGATAAATTATTGTATAAAAAGATAAAGGTTGAAGAGCGTCGGGGCGTAATGTCTGATAGTATGATGGACGTCTTTAAAAAGAGATTTCTTAAAGTTACCGATGAAGAATTAGCTACTGTAGACATTTCACAGTTTTCTAATTTTGACAAGGATGTAGCTGAATACATATTAAAAAAATATCCTCAGGAAATATATTTTAACAACTGCCCAAAGTGCAAGGGACTGGCACGCACCCCTAGTGCCAAACAATGCCGTTTCTGTGGACATGACTGGCATAATCAATGAAAGAATTAAATTTAACTAAATCATTATACCCTATCGATTGTTGTTTCTCAATTGATAGATTACATTTGTTGTATGAGTAAAAAAGATAAAGAACTACGTAAGTGGTTATCCGAAGAGATTTTGGTAGTTCTAAAGAAGAGCAATAAAAAACCATTAAACTATAAGCAGGTTGCTGCGGCTCTGCAAATAAACGATGCCAACGTTAAAAAAACCGTTGCCGAAGTACTTAAAACTTTACAAAGCAGCGGCATAATAGAAGAAGAAGGCCACGGAAAATACAAAGTAAAACAAACAGGTGCGCATGTTACCGGTGTAGTGGATATGACTGCGTCAGGCTCTGGCTACGTTGTAGTAGACGGTAGCACCGAAGATGTTTACATCAACTCTCGTAACCTGAAGACCGCTCTTAATGGCGACACCGTTAAAGTATTTGTTTACGCCCGCCGCACAGGCAAAAAGCCCGAGGGTGAGGTAGTAGAAGTTATCAGTCGTGGTAAAACAGAGTTTTCAGGTATTGTAGAAGTATCTAAAAACTTTGCCTTTGTATCGCCCGATAGCAATAAAATGGGCACTGATATTTTTATCCCGATGAACGCCTTGAATGGCGCAAAAGACGGGGAGAAAGTTATTGTGCGCATTACCGAATATCCTGCAGGGGCTAAAAACCCTGTGGGCGAAATTGTACGCGTATTAGGCAAGCCGGGAGATAACGAAACAGAGATTAACGCCATTATGGCCGACTATGGTTTGCCAATGGTTTTTCCTGCTGAGGTGGAAGCCGAAGCCGAGGCAATCAGCTTTGATTTACCAAAGGCAGAAATTGCCAAGCGTTGGGACTTTAGGGGTGTTACCACCTTTACCATTGACCCCGCCGATGCGAAGGATTTTGATGATGCCCTTTCTATTGAAAAATTACCCAACGGCAACTGGCGTATTGGGGTTCATATTGCCGATGTATCGCATTATGTACAGCCCGGTACATTGCTGGAGAAAGAGGCGTATGCACGTGCAACATCAGTTTACCTGGTAGACCGTTGCGTACCAATGTTACCCGAGAAATTATCTAACGGAGTATGTTCACTTCGCCCGAAAGAGGATAAGTTTACTATGTCGGCTGTGTTTGAAATGACAGACGAAGCAGAGGTAGTAAGCGATTGGTTTGGTCGCACCGTAATACACTCAGACCGCCGCTTTAGCTACGAAGAAGCCCAGGATGTTATTGAAACAGGTAAAGGCGATTTGGTTACTGAGATAAAAACCTTCGACCGCCTGGCAAAGATTATGCGTGCTGCGCGTATGAAAAAAGGCGCACTCGCATTTGATAAAATTGAAGTAAAATTCCACCTGGATGAAAAGGGAAAACCTACCGGTGTGTACTTTAAAGAAAGCAAAGACGCCAACAAGCTTATCGAGGAGTTTATGCTGCTGGCAAACCGCCGCGTGGCAGAGTATGTAGGCAAGCGTAAGTTGGATAAAGCAAAAGGTCCGATACTGCCGTTTGTGTACCGTATTCACGACCTTCCCGATCCTGAAAAGCTAACCAGCTTCTCCGACTTTATAGGTAAACTTGGCTATAAAAAGATTGATGCAAGCTCTCCAACGGGCATTGCAAAATCGTTGAATACATTATTGAAAAATGTAAAGGGCAAAGCCGAAGAAAACATAGTAGAGCAATTAGCTATCCGCTCTATGGCCAAGGCTGTTTACAGCATCCACAACATAGGCCACTACGGCCTTGCTTTTGGGTTCTATTCGCATTTTACATCGCCCATACGCCGTTACCCCGATGTAATGGTACACCGCCTGCTAATGCAGTATATGGAAGAAGACAAAGCGGGTAAAAAATCGAAGATGAATGAGGATGCGTTGGAAGAACAATGCAAGCACTCATCTGAAATGGAAAAACTGGCATCGCAGGCAGAGCGCGACTCTATCAAATACAAACAGGTAGAGTACATGAGCCAGTCGATAGGCCGCGCCTTTGACGGTGTGATAACAGGCGTTACCGAGTGGGGTATTTATGTGGAGATTGAAGAGAACAAATGCGAAGGCATGCTCCGCCTGAAAGATATGGACGATGATTATTATGTGTTTGACGAAGCCAACTACTGCGTAAAAGGTCAACGCCATAAACGCAAATACCAGTTGGGCGATAAGTTGCGCATTCAGGTTCGCCGTGCTGACCTTGTTAAAAAACAACTGGACTTTTTACTAGCCGATGATTGGCAGTAATTTATCTGAAAGTTGAAAGGTGAAAACTGAAAATTGATCCCGATATCAAGTACGTCATCCCGAACTTGTTTCGGGATCTCGTGAACCACCATACCCATTCCAACAATTTCCGCCTTTTATGTGTTGCCATAATACATGAAAGTACTGGTGTTCTGCATAGTTACGTTTTTGCTTTGTTCCTGCTCCGGTATTAGCGATGGGGTAGAGCAATATCAGTTGGCCAATTCGGTGCAAATAGCAATGGAATATTCCAATCCGGAAAAGTACTTAGAGGTTAATAGCGACTGGAAAGAAAACCTGCTAGGCCGCAAAGTATTTACCGGCAGTGTGCTTAACAAAGCCAGGCTTACCACGTTTGACGAAATACTGTTGACCTTTCTTTTTTTGATAGCCTGAATGTAAAAGTAGGAGAGCGCTCATTCTTTGCTAAAGAAACATTAACGCCGGGCAAAGTGTATAAATTCAAAATAAAAACATTTGCTCCGGTACCTACTAAAACCTATAACTGTACTGTAAAGGCAAGGGTGAAGAAATAGCTTTAACTTTTAGTTTTTCGTTGTTAGTTTTACACTTTAAGAGATTGTTAACATTCTACTTGAAATCTTCCTGTACTAAAGGGTATCAACCTGCGTTTTTATACCGAAATTTGCATCGGTATGACCAAGTTAAGCGTCAATATAAACAAGGTGGCAACGCTACGTAATGCTAGGGGAGGAGACATTCCTAACGTGCAAAAAGTAGCTGTTGATTGTGAGCGTTTCGGCGCGCAGGGCATTACGGTGCACCCACGTCCCGATGAGCGCCATATTCGCTATGCCGATGTGTATGCGTTAAAACCACTGGTTACTACCGAACTTAATATTGAGGGCTACCCATCGGCCGACTTTTTACGCATTGTAAAGGAAGTTAAACCTGCCCAGGTAACCTTGGTGCCCGATGGTCCCGATGTGATAACATCTAACGCCGGGTGGGATACAAAAGCGAATTTATCGCTGCTACAGGATATTATTGCTGATTTGCATGCTGAAGGTATCCGCACTTCCATTTTTGTTGATACGCTTCCACAAAACATGGAATACGCTGACCAAACCGGAACGGATAGGGTAGAGTTGTATACGGAAGCATATGCTGCCAATTTTTACAAGGACAAAGAAGCAGCCATTGCCTCGTATGTAATTTCGGCAAACATTGCGTTAGAACTTGGCCTGGGATTAAATGCGGGCCACGATTTAAATTTAGATAACCTTAAATATTTTAAACAGAATATCCCCGGTTTGTTAGAGGTGTCGATAGGGCACGCGCTGATTGCTGATGCTTTGTATTTTGGATTAGAAAATACCATACAACTTTACTTGCGCCAATTGGCCGATTAAATATATTTGTTATAGAAAAACACTATGTCTAAACAAAAAAACTTTGAGTTTGGCAATTGCTCTGATAAAGGTCGCGTTCGCAGAGAGAACGAAGACTACATGGGCTATTTTGAAACCCTTAACGGCGATGTGTTTTTAGTATGCGACGGTATGGGTGGCCATGCGGGCGGTGCCTTTGCGGCACAGCTTGCTGTTACCTCTGTACGCGAATTTTTAGAACGTAAATATTTTGACGATCCTGCCGATGCCATTAAAGAGGCATTGGAATATGCCAACAAAGCCATCTACGACAAAGCGCAGAATACTCCTGAGTTTTCAGGTATGGGTACAACTGCCGTTATGCTTATTGTGCAGGCTGCCAAAGTATGGTGGGGCCACGTGGGCGATAGCCGTATGTACTTACAATCGTTCGACGGGTTGCGCCGTTTAACCAACGACCATTCTTTTGTTCAACGATTGATTGACGAAGGTGCTATCAGCGAAGAAGAAGCGTTAACTCACCCACGTCGCAATGAATTGCTTGCCGCCCTTGGTGTGCATGCCGATGTGGCTGTTGATGTGTACGAGCATGCGTATACTACTATTCAGAATGATATGATCTTAATGTGCTCTGACGGTTTAACCAATGCCGTTAGCGAGCCTGAGATTGAAAAGATACTGGGAGCTAAAGCCAGCAGCCAGCAAAAGGCTGTTAAGCTGGTAGAGATAGCCAACAACAACGGAGGCCCTGATAATATCACGGTACAGGTAGTAACGTTTACCAACGCGCCTATACAGGTAGAGAATGCAACTAAAAACACGGTTGTTACTCCTCCTCCGCCGGATATTAAAAAGAAAACCAATCCTGAGCAAGACAATAAGAAAACTAAGCCTATAGCAGAGCAGGTAGAGCAAAAGCCGGATAAAAAACATGAAGACCACAAGCAAAGTGGTTTTATGAAACTGATTAAAAGCAAGAACTTCCAGTTTTGGGCTTCGGCAATATTGTTCCTTATTGTAATGGGCAGCTTTGCTTTACAGTTGGCCGATATTGACTTTACTGATTATAACGGTGAAGCAGCTGTGGCTGATACTACTAAAAAGGCGCCTGTTAAAATTGATACTACGGCTACCCCTAAAGATACTGCCAAACCGGCTGCTGCTGTAGTAGCCCCTCCGGCTGATGTTCCTGCCCCTGTGGATGCTGCTACCGGTGGCGACTCTACTTTGATATATACAGTTAAAAAAGGCGAAAGCCTTACCGGCCTTGCTGACCGTTTTGGAACTACCAAAGCTAGTCTGTTATCGGGCAATGGTTTGGGCAGCGATGCACAGTTGAAAGAAGGTCAGAAAATAAAGGTGAAGGTAAAAGGTATCTATACTGTTAAATCGGGCGACCTGCTGTTTAACATTGCCAAGAAATACAACACCAACCAGGACAGGATTATCAAAGCCAATCCAAGCTTAAAAGGCCCTGCTGATATTAAAATCGGGCAGAAGCTGTATATTCTGTAGTTGGTATAGTTACTCAATAATCTTTCGCATAGGGATAGGTAGGTCTACACCCTCTTT
>JBIPNX010000062.1:0-8708 GCA_044378145.1 Flavobacteriales bacterium
ATCTTCGTTTTCATAGGCGTGCTTTTTAAATTTTACGCCAAGCATTGTACTTGGTTGGTGTAGGTAAAATTACTTTTCCATAATTAGTCAAAATACTTTTACCATTTTAAAGGGTACTCTTGTAAGTTTTTCACAAGTATTTGCCCTTTATGTTAATAATGCAAGCCCTGTGCCAAAACAGAGAAAACTACGCCCCTCTAGGTATGGAACAACACTAAGCTGCTTATAGTTTATTAGTCGGCAGTGTAGGATAAACCTTACAGCCCACTTCACCCTATTTTCCCTCACCCCCTAAATCCCCCTCTCCTAAAGGAGTGAGGGGGACTTTAAATTTGTGAATAGAAAATATCATTAGAATTTGAACTAAACTACTATCTTTGCAACATGACCCACAAAGTGCTGCTTGGTCCTGATGAATTTAAGCTGACGCTGAGCCGCCTTTGTTATGAGTTGATTGAAAATCACAATTCCTTTTCCAACACCGTTATTATAGGCATACAACCACGCGGGGCTTACGTAGCCAACCGGTTGGCTAAACAGTTGGAAGAAATTACCAAACAAAACATTACATCGGGTAATCTGGACATAACCTTTTACCGCGATGATTTTCGCCACCAGGCCGAGCCATTAAAGGCCTACGACACCGATATTAATTTTTTGATAGAAAATAAAAAAGTAGTGCTGGTAGACGATGTATTGTACACCGGCCGCACCATACGTGCCGCTATGGAAGCCCTGTTACAGTTTGGCCGCCCTGCAAGTGTAGAGCTGCTGGCTATGATAGACCGCCGCTACAGCCGCCACCTGCCTATACAGCCCGATTATGTTGGCCGTGTGGTAGATACTATACAAAGCCAAAAGGTTAAGGTTGAATGGTTGGAAAATGAAGGAACAGACCAAGTTATACTTTTAGAACAATAAAAACGGAACACGATATGTCTGCACTCAGCGTACAACACTTATTAGGAATTAAAGACCTGACCGTGGAAGACATTGAGCTTATTTTATCTACCGCCAAAAGCTTTAAAGAAGTACTTAACCGCCCTATTAAACGTGTTCCATCGCTGCGCGATGTAACCATTGCCAACCTGTTTTTCGAAAATTCTACCCGTACCCGCTTATCGTTTGAACTGGCTGAAAAGCGCCTATCAGCCGATGTGGTAAACTTTGCTGCATCATCATCATCGGTTAGCAAGGGCGAAACACTGATTGATACCGTAAACAACATACTGGCCATGAAGGTGGACATGGTAGTAATGCGCCACCCCAAACCGGGTGCGGGCGTGTTTCTTGCTAAGCACATAAAGGCTAAGATTATAAACGCCGGCGACGGTGCCCATGAGCACCCTACCCAGGCTCTGCTAGATGCCTACTCTATGCTGGAGGTACATGGCAGCTTAAAAGGGTTAAAAGTGGCTATTGTGGGCGATATTCTACACTCCCGCGTAGCCTTATCAAATATATTCCTGCTGAATAAAATGGATGCCGAGGTTACGGTTTGTGGCCCTCCTACCCTAATGCCTAAATTCATCACCTCTTTGGGTGTGCGCGTAGAGCCTAGCCTGATGAAAGCCCTGGAGTGGTGCGATGTAGCCAATATGCTCCGCATACAGCTTGAAAGGCAGGATATTAAGTACTTCCCATCGCTGCGGGAGTATACCATGATGTATGGCCTTAATAAGGAGCGCCTTGACAGCCTAAGCAAGAAGATTACCATAATGCACCCCGGCCCTATAAACCGCGGCATAGAAATTACCAGCGATGTAGCCGACTCTGACCAGTCTATCATCCTAGACCAGGTAGAAAACGGTGTAGCCGTACGTATGGCGGTGCTGTACCTGCTGGCTGGGCAGAAGAATATCAGTGAGGCGTAACCATGTCTGTTAACGTTTCACAATCTTTTCAATTTCTGGTTGATGAATTTGGGTATACTTATTCCGCTTCACAACTTAAAGATTTACATGTATTATTCTATAAAAATGATAACGCTGGTAAGCAATTGGAGATTGCCTATAGCGATGGGTATTTCCACTGCGAAATAAGAAGGCTTATTGATGGCAAGCCTGCTAAGTATAGCGACAATCTAAACACTATTTCTCATGAAGATTTAGCCATTTTTGAAAGCGATAATAAGCACGACCATTTTGATTATTTTGCAGGTGGAAGCTTGGGATTAAAAGGAGTGATAAAAAATGTGGTAGCTTTATTTAAGCGCCAAAAACAGTTTTTTACTGGTGCTGAATGGATTGACACTGCTAAAATACAGCAATTAAAAGATGAAGAGTTTGCACAAAAGTTTGGCTCTACTCCAAACCGCAATGTAAAACCATTCTTTGATTTACTTAGAGAAGAAGCCATAACCATTTTAAAGAAAAAGGGCTATGCCATAATTAAAGACAGCAAAGAGGGAGCACCTTATGACCCCGACAACAACCTACAGCACATTACCTTTTTCAGACTATATAATAAAGTAACCATTAGCCAGCTTGATTGGCGTGATGATTATAACACCTACTATATATCGCGAAACAATAAAAAGATAATAGAAGTAAATGTTAGCGAAACAGGTAGCGAAGAAGCATTAAAACTAATGGTAGATAAACTTACTTATCTTTAGTTACATTAAATTACCTACAATGCGCCCCTTAGCAATTATCCTTTCAGCTATTCTATTCCTGATAATGGCTCTGCTAACTGCTTTTTGTTACCATCCGTTAGCTAAAATTATGCTGATAAGTATTAGCGCAGAATATATGGTGCATACAGCTGTGCCTTGGGTAGTATTACCAACGCTTTTCCTTTTATTGTTTGGCGGCTTATCGGTTTACTATTTCAAAAAACCATCTAAACTTAAATTAGCCGCTTTAAGCCTGTTAATGCTACTGTGGTTATTAAGCGGGCGCACAACAGCCATGCTGGTTACAGAAGACGAAATTGCTACCGGTTGGTTTTATATTCCTACTACCCGGTTTACACTATGCAACCCAAACGAAGATTGCGAGGTTACACATTATAACAAAACAAAAGTACAAGCATTATCGTTTTGGAGGATACGCATTACGAATAGCACCGTAGATGAAACCTTGTTTATTGGCCCTTTTGCGTGGGCTGAAACAAAGAAGCTGTTTATTGATGATATGCAGGTTGGATTGTACTATAAAGATTAAGATGCTAAAACAGTTATTCCTCATATCATCCTCCATCCTACTCACCACAATCTGCCATGCGCAGGTAATAAACCTTACACCTTTTCTGGGCCATTGGGAGGACTCAGAAGACAAGCCGCATACCCTTATCATATCTGAAAAGCATATCATAGAAAAGTATAACAATAGCGTTATCGATACCTTTAGTTATAACCTTACAGGTACTGTTTGCGATACAACCTATAAGGTAAATTTGAATGTTGACACTATCTATGTATTCCTTTTAGAAACTAGCATACATAGCGGTTACCAATATTGTTACCGCGTAATTAGCAACGACGGAATCAGCATGAAGCTTCTATATGTGTTTAACGGGTACGAGGCGGTGTTTAACAGGAGGAAGGAGTAATCACACGGATATTGATTTGTATCATTTTTCTACAAATCGGTTAGCCATACATTTACTTTAGATGAAACCATTAAGCATAATCAAAACCATTCATACCGCCATTTGGGTATTTATGAATGTGGTTATTTTTTACATGTTCTACGCTGTTGTAGTCAATAAAATAGACACATACTTTTGGATATGCTCCGGAATAATAGTAGCCGAATGCATAGTATTGCTGATATTTAAATGGAGCTGCCAACTAACAGTAATCGCAAGAAAGTACAGCAATAGCACAAAAGACAATTTTGATATTTATCTACCTAATTGGCTTGCTAAATACAACAAGCTGATTTACTCTATTATCATTGCCGTTATAGTCCTGTTATTGATATACAGGCTAACGTAGAAAACTAAGCAACTACAGGCTTAAGGATATTCTTCAGCACATCAACAGCATAGTCAATGTCTTGCAGTTGGGTATTTTTGCAGAAAGAAAAACGTACCGCCGGGCGTTCCATATCGGTGCCAAGTGCACGAAGCACATGTGAGCCAATATCGCTACCCGATGAGCATGCCGAGCCACCCGAAGCAGCTACGCCATTAATATCTAGATTAAACAGCAGCATTTCGCCTATATCGGTCTTTGGTAACGATACGTTCAATACAGTGTACAGCGATTTTTCCATATCGCCGCTTTCACCGTTAAACTCAACACCGGGAAATTCGTTTTGTAAACGGCCAATCATGTAGCTTTTCAGCTCACGTATGTGGGTCACTTCTTTTTCCATGTCGCGATGGGCAATTTCAAAAGCTTTGCCAAGGCCCACGATGCCGTATACATTCTCGGTACCTCCGCGCATATTACGCTCCTGGGCGCCACCGGTAATAAAAGGCGGTATTTTAACATCGGCACTCATGTATAAGAAACCAACGCCTTTAGGGCCATGGAACTTATGCGCGGCACACGATGCAAAATGAACTTTAACGGCTTGAAAGTCTAATGGGTAATGGCACATGGTCTGTACCGTATCGGTATGGAATATGGCTTTGTATTGTTCGCAAAGCTCAGATACTTTCTTAATGGGGAGCAGGTTGCCAATCTCGTTGTTGGCGTGCATTAATGATACAAGGGTCTGGCCATCGTAGCCTGCAAGTAACTCTTCAAGGTGGGTTAGGTCTATATTGCCTTTGGCATCAACATTAACAAGGCTTAGTTTTATCTTACCCTGCTTGTGCAAATCTTCCAGGGTATGCAATACAGCATGGTGTTCCAGTGGCGAGGTTATGGCGTGTTTAATGCCCATAAACTCGGTACTACATCGCAGGGCCATGTTGTTAGCTTCCGTTCCGCCCGAGGTGAATATTATCTCCGACGGTGACACGTTAAGCAGCTTGGCAATAGTCTTGCGCGACTGCTCAATAGCAACCCTTACCTCCGACCCAAACTGGTGGGTAGATGAGGGGTTACCAAATTTTTCTGTCATGTAGGGAAGCATTGCTTCTACTACTTCTTTATCAAGGGCAGTAGTAGCGGCATTATCAAGATAAACTCTCATTGTTTTGTATCTAATCCTAAATCCACAACAAAGATAAAAAATATACGCAAATAAGCCCTTTTTACGGGCAGGGGTAAAAACAAAGCTCCCGCTGACTGCAAAGTCAGCGGGAGCTTATTATAAGGGTTTAAAACCTACTTAGTTAAGTACAATACGTTTGGTAATTACACCGTTCTCGGTACGTACAGTATATAAGTACACGCCGCGGTCTAATTTCTCAAAGTTGTATTGTTTGGTATAAGTACCAGAGTAACCTTGCAGAGCATCATTCATAATCATGCGGCCCGTAACATCAGTAAGCATAATGCCTACGTTTTGTTTAGACGGAACATCAAAAGTAACGGTGATGTTGCCCTCTGTTGGGTTCGGGTACAAGTTGAACGACGATACTACAGTCTCTTCGCCAACACCAAGTTTCATAACAGTAACCGGTATGGTAATGGTATCGCTACCGCAAAGGTTGGTTACAATTAAGGTTACCTGGTATGTGCTGTCTTCAGCATACGTGTGAACAGGGTTAGGGTCGGTAGAGTTTGGCTGACCGTCGCCGAATATCCACAGGTAGCTTTGACCGTTATCAGACAAGTTGCTGAAGCTGGCTGTTAAGCTGAAGGTATTGAATGTAAATGCAGCGTTAGGATCTTGGTAAACAAGTACCGAGATAGTATCGCTAGAAGAACAACCTGAAGAGTCGGTAACAACTACCCAGTAGTTAGAAGATGTAGAAGCGCTGATAATTTGGGTATTAACACCTGTGCCCCATTGGTAATCAAAGTAATCAGGACCTGCATCTAACAATACCGAACCGCCAAAGCAGAAAGTAGTTGGACCGTTAGCTGTAATATCAGCTACAGGGCCGTTGTTGATGAAGATATCCTGCGTATAAGAAGCTGGGCAAACACCGTTTGTAGTGTACGTAATGGTGTTAACACCTTGCTGGCTTGCCAACAGGTTGATAGAACCGTTTACAGTGCTTATTGATAAACCGTTTGATCCGCTGAATACACCACCAAGGTTACCGGTTACGGTAGGTAGCGGTGTTAAGCTAGACGATTGGCAATAAGTGTATAATGGGTAAGTAAACGCTGCGTTATCAGCCTGAGAAATGGTTACACTGGCTGTTGATGAACCTGGGCATGCACCACCTACTGAATAGGTAACAGTAAATGTACCTGTTGAGCTGTTTGCAAGGTCAATTTCACCTGTTAGGGCGTTAACGCTAATGCCATTAGAGCCAGAGAACGATCCGCCAAAGTCGCCACTGATGTTTGGTAGCGGGTTGGTTAGGTTGTTACAGAACTGTGCCGATGAATAGCTAAATGCTGCGTTGGCGCCGTTAGTAATAGCTACGCTAAACGTTTGACTTGCAGGGCAAGCGCCGTTGGTAGTGTAGGTTACAGTATAGTTACCGGCAGTGCTACCGCTTAAGGTAATAAGGCCTGTAGCAGGGTTAATGCTTAAGCCTGCAGGTGCTGATGTAAATGTACCGCCCGGTGTTCCTGTAATGTTAGGTGTTGGGTTGGTTACACTAGACTGGCAGAATGATGATTGCGTGTAGAAGAAGGTAGCATTATCAAGCGGAGTAACAGTTACTACGGCTTGGGTGCTGCCTGCACATGAATTACCATCGGTATAAGTGTAGGTAATTATGTTTTGGCCAATGCTTGCGTTGGCAGGGGTAAAGGTATTGCTAACAACACCGGCACCGCTGAATGTACCTCCGCTTGGGTTACCTGTTAAGTTTACAGGGGCTGCATCAACACAGTAGCTGCTGCTTAAGCCTGTAATTTGTACACCCGGAGTTGGGTTAACAACAACCTGTTGTGTGCTTGTACCGCTGCAACCGTTACCCGTAGTGTATTGGTAGGTAATAGTGTGTGTACCTGCACCCGCAAAGGTTGGGTTAAAGTTATCGCCAGACATACCCGGGCCGCTGAATGTACCACCGGCTGGTGTACCTGTTAAGGCAATAGGGTTAGCATCTTCGCAGAACTCTGCAGTACCTAAACCTGTAAACGATACTACCGGAGCAGGGTTAACAGTTACAAACTGAGAGTATGAGTTAGAACACAAGTTACCATCGGTATAGCTGTAGTTAACAGTCCATGTACCAACACCCGCTTGCGATGGGCTGAATATGTTACCCGATACGCCTGTGCCAGTAAACGAGCCACCTGCAGGGAAAGCTGTCATTTGAACATCAGGAGATGTTGTGCAGTAAGCATTTAGTAAACCTGCAAAACCAACGTTTGGTAGAGGGTTAACTGTTACTTGTATAGTAGCTGTACCTGTACAACCTCCGCTGGTAACAGAGTAGGTAATAGTATGAGAACCTGCACCTGCAGCTTGTGGGGTAAATACGTTACCCGATACACCCGGTCCGCTAAATGTACCACCCGATGGTGTTACGTTCATAGTTACTGGGTTAGCGCTGATACAGTAGCTGCTTGCCAAACCAGATATTACCGGGCTTGGAGCAGGAGCAACAGTTACTTGCTGTGTTGCTGTGTTACCACAACCGTTAGCATCAGTATAAGCATACGATACAGTATGTGTACCAGGGCCTGCAATGCTCGGGAAGAATGTGTTACCCGATACGCCAGGGCCGCTGAATGCACCACCTGAAGGTGTGCCGGTAAATGTTACCGATGCATCGTTAGAGCAGAAAGTAGAAGCTAAACCACTGATTGTAACAGTTGGTTGTGCATATACTTGTACTTGTTGAGTTGCTGAGTTTGTACAGCCGTTAATATCAGAGTAAGTATAGGTAATGTTATGGATACCTACGCCTGCTGCTGCAGGGTCAAAGCTAACACCTGTTACACCTGTGCCGCTGAATACACCACCCGATGGTAAACCACTTAGGGTTTGAACACCTGCTTGTATACAGTATTGAGCTGCTAAGTTGGTTATTGCAACCTGAGGGAAATCGTAAACAGTTACGGTTTGTGTTACTGAGTTTGAACAAGTATTAACATCAGTATAGCTGTAAGTAATTACGTGTGTACCAACACCCGCGCTTGATGGGGTAAAGTCGGTACCCGAAATACCTGCACCGCTGAATGTACCACCTGCAGGAGCACCTGTTAATGGCTGAGCGTTGAAGTTACCAATACAGTAGCTAGAGTTTAAGCCGCTGAATGCAACAACAGGAAGTGCGTTAACTACCACACCCTGGCTGGTTGTGTTAGAACAACCGTTACCATCGGTATAAGAATAAGTAACGTTAAATGTACCTGCACCTGCTAATGCCGGGCTGAATGTAGTGCCTGACATACCTGCACCGCTGAAGGTACCACCTACCGGTGAACCGCCAATGCTTACAGGAGTTGCGTCAACACAATATGCAGGGGCTAAGCCGCTGATGGTTAATGATGGAAGTGGGTTAACTGCTACAACCTGAGATACAGAGTTAGAACAACCGTTACCATCGCTATAGTTATACGTAATAGTGTGCGAGCCCTGGCCTGCTGTTGCAGGGTTAAAGGTGTTACCGCTTACGCCAATACCGCTGAATGTACCACCGGCAGGTATACCTGTTAATGGAACGTTGGTAACGCTAACACAGTAAGCTGGTAATACGTTGCTAATAGCTACAAATGGCTGCGCATTAAC
>JBIPNX010000063.1:0-8670 GCA_044378145.1 Flavobacteriales bacterium
AAGGCGAAGTACATCGCCACCAAAAATGGCGCCTGCCAAACCTAAGGCTATAGAAATAACCCCACCAACCGCAATGGCCTGCGCTGCGGCATGCGATGCACCTTCGGCGTTTTTCTCGCCCGTACGGCGCGCTATAATTGCTGTTGCTGCCATGCTTAGCCCCATTGCCAACGAGTACACAATAGTCACCACCGACTCTGTTAAGCCTACGGTAGCAATGGCGTTTTCGCCCAGCTTGCCCACAAAAAACATGTCGACTACGGCAAAAACACTTTCCAGGGAAAGCTCCAGAATCATAGGTATAGCAAGCAATACAATGGCACGCGGTATGCTGCCGGTTGTATAGTCCTGCTCCTCGCCATTCAGCGATTGCCTAACGATGTTTACTATCCTTTTAAAGGAACTTGGGGTTGCGGTTTCCATGGTAAAGTAAGGGGGCAAAGGTAGGGATTTTAGGTGCTAGGTTTTTGGCGCTAGCTTCTAGTATTTTAGCGGGTTAGCTTTTTTATTACATCGGCATGTTCAGGAAAGTCACTGATTAAGTTTTCTCTCTCTGCCATTTCAAAATCTGCAAAGTCGAAGCCGGGACTTACTGTGCAACCGGTTAAACTATAGCCGGCAGAGTTAGAACACTCTGATGCAAACCATGCACCGGCAGGCACAACAGCCTGGTAAACTTCGCCATTGGCAATATCCTTTCCCAAACGGATAATCTCCAGCTCTGCATTCAAATGGATAACATATACGTGGCAACTATCACCATCGTAAAAATGCCACAGCTCGTCGCTTTTTATGCGGTGAAAGGCAGAGAAATTAGCGCCGGTAAGCAAAAAGTAAATACCTGTACAGTAGTTTCTATCACCTGCAAATTCAGAACCTAAAGCCGTTTGCGGAATAACACCAACTGAGCGGTATACTTCTTTATAAAAACCACCTTCGGGGTGGGGTTGTAGTTGGAGTTGCGTTGCTAGTTCTTCTATTTTATGCATAGCACTAAACTAACTTATTATGGATTACAAAAGTCACAATACATAGGGTCTTCTGCCATTTTACCTAATGGATATTTAACTTCGCTTTTATGACTACATTTTTTGCATTGATACACATAGGACAAAACAGACTTTGTAGGCATGCTGCATTGCCCACATGGCAGGCCGGGTTTAGATTCTGCCACACTAAAACCGGGAGCCCCGCATTGGTCGCATTGGCTTTGCATAGCATTAATTAAATTAATTGTGCAAAGCTTTATACTTTCCATGCGCAGCGTATTGTAGCATGCCCTCATGTCCGTTTCAGCTTCAACAATGCTGTTTGCAGCGTGCTTTTGGGTATCATCAAACATTTCAATAAGCTGTTCTACAGTGCTTGCACCCTTTGCAACCTGCAATTTACCGTCGGCGTTTTTAGCTTTTAATATTATCCTGTTATCAGGAAAACCAATAGCCGCAGCAAAGTCGGCCAATTGTGCGGCTGTTGTAATTTTTCTATTTTCAATATTGGTATTGTATGTTTTATACCAGGCCGCAATTTCAACATCGTTTTTTAGGTCGACCAACAAAATAAGCTCTGTGTTTACGGTAATAACAGGTGCTTCGGGGTGAGGGTTAAATGAACCTTCGCTGGCTAAGTACAAATCGGCACCGGCGTAAAGTTGCCTTGCTGCATTTATTTTAAGTTTGGCCGTTTCGTATTGGTTTTGCTGCCGCTCAATTTCGCCGCTAAAAGTGCCAAACAAATCGGTATCTACATTACCGGCAACTTGCAGGTTTATATTAAACTCTTGCAGTAACAATGGACCTATTACCTTTTCTTTGGCATGCTTAGTAACCAGCAGTGCATTTCTATTAGCAAAAATACTATCCATACATAATATTAAAAAACCAACCCCACCATATTACTACAGCAGGGCCGGTTTGCATTATAAAAGAACTACTCTTAAACTTATAACTATAAAAAACCTGTGTTTAAAAAGAGCGGCAGATGCCTTATATTAACACTACCGCTCTAGTTTGGAACCATAAACTTTTGAGCTTGATAAAGGTTTTAAATATTATTGGCCCTGGCCGGCAGAAAACATTGGCTGCCCATCCATAGTAACAAGGTTTTCCGTTTTAATAATGTCGAAACCGGCATTGGTAATTTGCTGCAACAGTTCTATAACATTATTGTAGCTTGACGGCACCAACAAATCTGATTTGTACCTGCAACGCCAGTGGTCTGTACAAAATGTTTCGGCCATGCCATCAGGATAAACCTTTACACCACGGTTGGTAATCATAGTAAGTTCCATATTGTCTGCCTTAAATTGCTTTAGCACTTCTCCTAGTTTATTGGGGTCGCGGTCTTTATGGTGCAAAAATATATCAACCCCAATAAGCTCTTTATTAGCCGGTATGGTTGGTGTTATTTCTACATTAAAGGTTGCGTTTTTAGCCAACGAGTAATCAACATGTTTTAACTGTTGTGGCTTTTGGCCTATGTTAGCAATAACAGCATCTGCAAACTGGCTGGTGCCAACTTTTAGTTTGCTAGTATCTTCTTTAAAAATATCATAGGTGTGGGTACCGTCTTCCATAGTTTTTAACCAGGCGTTATGAACCTTTTCAGCTACTTCGGCTTGCCCAATGTGTATCAACATTTGTATGGCTCCTAACAGCAGGCCCGATGGGTTTGCCATATTTTGACCTGCCCTGCGAGGAGCAGAGCCGTGTATGGCTTCAAACATAGAAACACTATCGCCAATATTGGCTGAGCCAGCTAAACCAACCGAGCCCGTAATTTGTGCTGCCACATCAGACAATATATCGCCGTATAGGTTTGGCATTACAATTACATCAAAAACCTCCGGGGTATCAGCCAATTTGGCTGCACCAATATCAATTATCCAATGCTCTTTTTCTAATTCAGGGTACTCCTGCCCTATCTCATCAAACATTTTATGAAAAAGGCCGTCGGTCATTTTCATAATATTATCTTTAGTAAAGCAGGTAACCTTTTTTCGACCGTAAGCCTTGGCATACTCAAAGGCATAACGGATAATTTTTTCGGTACCAGGTTTTGAAATTATTTTAAGACACTGCACAACCTCATCGGTTTGCTGGTGTTCTATACCGGCATACAAATCTTCTTCATTCTCCCTTATGATAACTACATCCATCACCGGATGCTTGGTTTTCACATACGGGTGGTACGATATACACGGCCTAACGTTGGCATACATGCCCAATACTTTACGTATGGTTACGTTAAGGCTTTTAAAACCACCCCCCTGAGGGGTTGTTATTGGAGCTTTTAAAAATACTTTTGTGCGACGTAATGATTCCCAAGCTTCAGGTTTAATGCCCGATGAGTGGCCCTCATTGTACACTTTTTCACCAATTTCAATAACCTCAGGGGCTATTTGGGCCCCCGCTGCCAACAATATCTTAATGGTAGCATCCATTATTTCTGGACCAATACCATCACCATAAGCTACAGTAATAGGGGTTTTAGTAGTTGCTGTCATATTAACGTTATTATTTACCCTGCAAAGATAGCAAATATATTTTTAATAATAGTATTACTATCATTAATTTTTATTTTTAAACATTTTACTATATTTGTGCTTTTATATATAATAGCAATGGATATACAACTGAGAATACGGATGAATGAAAAAATTTACCTGCGCAACCCGGAAGAGTCTGCGTTGGGTAAAAACATTGTGCGTAATGGTTTGCTATTAATAAACCAAATTGGTTTTGAAGAGTTTACGTTTAAAAAATTAGCAAAACAGATAAATACCACAGAGGCCAGTATATACCGGTACTTTGAAAACAAGCATAGGCTACTGCTTTATATTATTAACTGGTATTGGAGTTACTTAGAATACAAGGTTGTGTTTAACTTGCACAATATGACAGAGCCCGAAATGAAGTTAAAGCGCTTAATAGAATTATTGACTATACCTGAAAAAGACGAAAACAATGATTTTATAAGCGAGTATGAAGCCTTTAAGCTTGTAATGTGGGAAGGTTCTAAAACCTACTTAACCAGAAATGTAACAACCGACAACCAGGACAAGCTTTTTAAGCCCTATAAAGATTTGTGCTCTAGGTTTTCAGATATAATAAAAGAATACAGCCCTGATTATAAATTTCCTCATACGTTGGCCAGCACAGTGCTGGAAATGTCGCATATGCAAAAGTTTTTCATGCATAACCTGCCATCGTTAACAGATTTTGGCAATGATAAAAATGACAATAGGCTACTCGAGTTTTTACAGCATTTGCTGTTCGATTCTTTAAACGTTACAAACACAACAAAACAAAAAAGAAAAGCAAAATAAATTTGCATTATGGATATTGATAAAGAAAAACAACAGGAAAATAAAAATACTTTAGAAAAAATCAAACCTGTTCTCCGCTTTTGGCGGTATATAAAATCTGAGAAAAAGGATATTTGGATTATTTATATATACAGCATAATTGTAGGCCTTATTGGTTTATCGCTTCCACTTGGTATGCAAGCCGTAATACAAATGATATCAGGCGGTGAATTATATGACACAGCCATAGTAATAATTGTACTTGTATTACTGGGTGTTGCTGTAACAGGAGGCTTACAACTTATGCAAATTTATATGGTTGAGGTTTTACAACGCAGGCTTTTTGCTAAGGCTACGTTTGACTTTGCATACAGGTTGCCCAGAATAAAAGCCGATGAGCTAATAGGCAGTTATCCGCCCGAAATTGTAAACCGGTTTTTTGATGTGATATTGTTACAAAAAGGCATATCAAAAATACTGATTGAGTTAACAACCGCTGTATTACAAGTGTTTTTCGGCTTGCTTTTATTAGCAATATATCATCCATCATTTATTATTATAGATATTTTATTTATTACACTTTTATATTTAGGTTTTAGGACTACAGGCAAAAAAGGGTTAGAAACCAGCCTTAAAGAATCTTCATACAAATATAAAATGATTAGCTGGCTGCAAGATATTGCACGCAACCAGAATACATTTAAACTGAATGGTAGCGACAGCCAGCTTGTACAAAATAAAACAGACGATTATACAGTAAAATATATAACTGCCAGAAAAAGCCACTTTAAAGTTTTACTATCACAATATGTAAACATCTTACTTTTTAAAATATTTATAATAGCAGACACACTAGTTATAGGTTCTTTACTGGTTGTTGAAAGGGAAATAAACCTGGGCCAATTTGTAGCCTCTGAAATTATTATAGTATTAATTCTAAGCTCTATTGAAAAACTAATTATTAGTGTTGATACGGTATATGATGCATTTACATCGGCAGAAAAAGCAGCAAAAATAAGCGATTATACCTTAGAGGCAAGCGGCAACATAAAATCACAAGATTACGCAACAGCTAATGGATACCATATAACATTAAAAGAACTAAACTACAAAAGCTACATTGCCGACAATATTTTAAAAAATGTTACCTTAACAATTCCTGCAGGCAAAACAGTAGTTATAGCTGGTAACAACGGTTACGGTGTAGAGGCATTAATAAACATTATATCAGGCATATATACCAATTACAAAGGCATTGCCGAAGTGGATGGTTTAGCAATAAAAGATGTAGAATTAACCAGCTACAGGGGCTTAATTGCCCATAGCCTAACTGCCGATAATTTTTTTGAAGGCACTATATTAGAGAATATCACCTTAGGAAACTCGCAAATATCTGAAATTGAAGTTATAAAAACCCTAAGCAAATTAGGTGTATATGATACTATTGCAAACTTGCCAGACGGTATACACCACAAATTTTTGCCCGGTGGCGTTGGTCTTCCAGCAGAATTGAATAATAAAATAAACCTAGCCCGTAACGTATTAAAAAATCCTAAATTGTGGATTGTGCATGAGCATTTAGTAAGCGATTTAGAAATAGCGCAGCATTTGTTTAAAGAAAAGCTAAACAACACAACTATTTTATTAATTGGCAATAATGTATCTATACATAAAAAAGCTACTATTATTTACCTTTTGGAAAACGGGGAGATAACTGCCCGTGGAAATTTTGATGAGCTACAAAACAATGAATTGTATAAAAAAATAATAAACCCTATACATAATGCTTAACCTATCAGAAAATAATTTGGGGCAACATGTTATAGCGTTACAAAAACAATCGCTGTCGCTACAAATGGTTGATACGCCCAAAAGCGGAAAAACACTTAGCCGTATACTACTATGTTTGTTCATAGCCTTTGTAATTTTAATGTTTATCCCCTGGCAACAAAATATTAATGGTAAAGGCCAACTCACCGCGCTGGCTCCATCAGAAAGGCCCCAAACATTGCAGTCTCCTATTGGGGGGCGAATAGAAAAATGGTACAAACAAGAGGGTGATTATGTTAAAAAAGGAGATACCATTATTACAATTTCTGAGATTAAAGAAAAATACTTAGACCCTGATATTTTAAAACGATTAAACGAACAATTAG
Organism: Flavobacteriales bacterium; assembly: GCA_044378145.1. GTDB lineage: Bacteria > Bacteroidota > Bacteroidia > CAMBQF01 > CAMBQF01 > CAMBQF01. Next base: position 6,463 of record JBIPNX010000063.1, read on the forward strand.
ATTTTAAAAAGAGGAGTATTGATGCAAATCAAAACAAAGCAATTTCATACACCAAACAAATAGATGCATTAATAAAATCTCGCGATTATAAATTGCAACAGGCTACAAATAAAATAAAGCAGGCCAAACTTAAAGTTCAGTCAGATAGTATAGACCTGGTTGCAACCAAAGTGCAATACGCAATTGCAGATACGCAGTTTACCCGCTCTACTACACTGTTTAAAAAGGGTGTACTCTCTTTAACAAACTACGAAAACAGAAAACGTAGTTTTAACGATGCCTTAGCCAAACTACTATCGCAAGAAAATAAGTTATTAGACGCTAAAAACAGTTACTTAAATGCAGTAATAGAGCAAAGCAGCATAACGGCAGACTATGGAGAAAAAATATCTAAGGCCGAAAGCGATTTAAACGGAACAACAGCTTATATAGGCGAATCGCAAGGCGATTTATCTAAACTACAAAACGAATTTTCAAGCACTGCTATACGCAGCGGCTTTTATATAATACGCGCCCCGCAAGATGGGTATTTAGTTAAAGCTTTAAAAGCCGGGATAGGGGAAAACATTAAGGAGAGTGAGGCTATAGCCACCATTATGCCCAATAACCCAAAATTGGCAGTTGAGTTATTTGTAAAGCCCATTGATGTAGTTTTACTTAAAAAGGGCACTAAAGTAAGGTTGCAATTTGATGGTTGGCCAGCGCTTGTATTCTCGGGCTGGCCGGGTACATCTACAGGCACATTTGGCGGTATAGTAAAGGTGATAGATTATGTTGACAGTAAGAACGGTCAATACCGTGTGTTAGTAGTTCCTGACCCTGAAGAAGAAAGCTGGCCTTCGCAAATACGTGTGGGCACCAATGTTTATGGTTGGGGCTTGTTAAATAAAGTGCCCGTTTGGTATGAAATTTGGCGGAAGCTGAATGGATTTCCGCCAGATTTAACAAGTAATGAAAATACAGCTACCTCTTCTGACAAAACAAAATAAACAACGGCTATGAAAAAACTATTAATACTGGTTTTGACGCTGCTGTATATATACCCTTTGGCAGCTCAGGTTCCTACTTATTTTACCATTGCCGATTTGTATAAAAATGTATTGGTAAACCACCCTGTTATTAAACAAGCAAACCTTATAGGCCAGGCAGCCCAATGGGACGTGCGCATGGCCAGGGGTGGTTTTGACCCTGTTATTACTACTGATTATGAAAATAAAATATTTGGACCCGATGCCAATAGCCAAAAGCTGTATTGGGACCAAATATATACCGGCCTAAAAGTGCCAACCTGGTTTGGTACCGACCTTAACTTTAGTTACCAAAATGCCGTTGGCGATTACTTAGACAATGAATTTTTTGTACCCCAAGGTGGCTTATATACTGCCGGCATATCTATACCCGTTGGGCAGGGCTTACTTATAGACAGCCGCCGTGCCACACTAAGGCAGGCTCAACTCTACGTTACCATAGCCGATGCCGAACGTCAAAAGCTAATAAACAAAATACTTATCACCATTACCAAAGATTATTGGGACTGGTACTATACCTACCAAAAGCTACAGTTTACCCAACAGGTGTTTAACTTGGCTAGAGACCGTTATCTTCTGGTTGCTGAAAATGTAAAAAATGGAGAGGATGCTCCTATAGACTCTGTAGAGGCACACTTTAACTACATACAACGCAAACAGCAATTTTTAGAGTCTGAGGTTGATTTTAAAAACCAACGCATTACACTATCAACCCACTTGTGGACAGATACCAACATCCCCTTAGAAATAGACAGCACCGTTATTCCCGCCCCATTAGGCACAGAACCGGATAGCTTGCTTGTACTAAAAATGAATAGCCTTATAGACTCTGCCACCATAAACCACCCCAACATTGTGGCACTAGACTTTAAGTTGCAACAATTGGGTATAGACCGCCGCCTAAGTAAAGAAAACCTAAAGCCGCGCATAAACCTTAACTACAATTTTTTAAGCAGCAATAATTTTGACAGCAATACCTTGGGGCCTATTTTTAGGAACAACTACAAATCGGGCATAGAGGTTTACTTCCCTTTGTTTTTGCGTAAAGAACGTGGAAAGCTAAACCTTATAAAAAATAAAATAGCCCAAACCAATTTTGAATTAGACTATACCATACGCGATAATAGAAATAACCTAATGGTGGCCTTTAACAATTTATTGTTGTATGAAAAACTACTAT
>JBIPNX010000064.1:0-8644 GCA_044378145.1 Flavobacteriales bacterium
GTTAGGTTTTATTCTATTACAAGTTTGCGGGTAATTGAACCGCTTGAGCGGGCAATTTCTACAATGTACATACCTTTTGGTAAAGCACTGTCTATTACACGTACAAATTTGCCGGTTTGTTTGCCAAGGTTGATATTCAATACAGTTTGGCCAACAACATTACGTACAATAATAGCAGTATTCTCATTACCGTTTAAGCCCATGGCTACAGTAAACTGGCCGTTGCTTGGGTTAGGGTAAATGTTCAGGTCGGTAACATTGTCAAGCACATCGCTTAAACCGTTTTTAATAAAGTTAATAGTATCTGAGTAGGTTGCACAATCAAGCAGATTGTAAACTACAAGGTAATAGTAACCGTTAAGTGTTGGAGTAATGTTGGTGCCTGTTTGTCCCGGTATTGGTAAGCCGCCACTGTTTGGTACTTGCGAGTAAAACCACTGGTAATGGAACAGCGGACTTATAGTTGTTGTGTTAATGGTAGAACCCTGGTTGGTATAGAATAAGCCAACTGTTGGAGGATAGTTAATTACTGTAATGGTTGTAATGCTATCCTGGTTGTTGTTTAAGCAGCCATTGGCATCGTTAATGCGTACCCAGTAGTTACCGCTTTCAGTAACGTACAATGTGTCGTTTTCAGCACCTGTAATAAGGGTGGTGTCGTTATACCATTGGAAGCCTGTAGCAATAGAACTTACAAGCATTACACTGTCGCCGGTGCAAATAGAATCCAATGCGGTTACATTGGTAACTGTTGGCATTGCAGGCGGGGTGTAAACAAAAATGGTGTCGGTATCGCTAAAGGTTTGGGCAACCTGTGATGTAATAACCGCGTTACCAAAACCATGAGGTGTGCTAAAGTTGATAGTGCCTGTGCCTGTTACGTTAGCTGCAAACGTACCTAAGTTGTCGTTTTGCGATACATCATCATCATCCCAAAAAGTAAGGGCAAATGTTGGGGTTTGTAAAACGCGGTTAAGATTGCTGAATGTAGCAGTGGTATTGTTGCCCACCCAGTTGGTGGTAAAGGCATCAGAGCCGTTAGCGTAGTCAAAGAAAATATCTGGAGCGCCCTGGCATACACCAAAAAACTCAATCTCTTCCACGTCGCCACACCACTGGTTAGTAGTAGCAGTAAAGGTTACTGATGATAAAACGTAATCGAATGTTTTAGTTTCAAGGGTGATAAAGTGCTCGCCCGGGGTGTTAAAACACTGTACCGGTGGGTTTTTAAGTGTGCTAACGTTGCCATTATCAAAAGTCCAGCTCCATGTAGTTGGCTTAACAGGATCTTCAATCAACGCTTCAAAGGTTACACAAACAGAGTCGCAACCGCCCGGAGGGTTAAACGAGAAGCTTGCATTACCACCCGGAGGAGGGGTAATGGTAATAGGAATGGTAAATTGTTGTGGCTGGGTAACAGGGCCAAGCGGGGTGCTTACCTGTGCTACAACCGATACCACTACGTTATACTGGCCGGGAATAGTTGGTACACCGCAAATTTTAACACAACCACGTTCTGTAGCCGGTGGGTTTTGCGATGGGTAGTAGATACAATCAGGCGCGCTACATGCAAAGCTTAAACCTTGTGGTATACCGGTAATGCCGGTTACTGTAATCTGGTTTAAGGTAACATCAACACCCGATGTGTTAAACACGGCAGGCATGTAAAATGTCGCATCTTCGTCGTAAGGAACACCAACAGTGCCGGGAGGCATAACCGCAGGGCATAATAGCGGTTGCGGAGGACTAACTGTACAGCCTGTATTAATGGTGCAAATGCCACATTGGCTGTATGCGTAATTACCTGTTAAAGCTAACAAGCCTAATAATAAAAATTTCTTCATGGTTTAAATTGGTACAAAATGGGTTGTCTATTTACAAAGTAAGCAATAATAAACGACAATATCAAACACTTAAGGCCTAAGAAAAGGTCAGTAATTCAAGATTTTGGCCATCCCAAACGGCATAGGTGCGGTATTTTAGCCAGTCGCCCAGGTTTATATAACGGCTTTGCCCTATTGGGTGGTCAATTGGCAGGTGGCGGTGCCCAAATATAAAGTAGTCGGTATGGTCTTTTTGCAGCTGCTCTTTTATGTAAATAATCAGCCATTCTTTGTCTTCGCCCTCAAAATGCTCATCGGCAGCACCGGTAGCAATACGGCTGCGGCGAGACAGGTATAGCGCCAACCCAGTGCCAAAATTGGGGTGTAGGCGGGCAAACAACCACTTACACAGCGGATTGGCAAATACCTTTTTTAAAAATTTATAGCCATGGTCGCCGGGGCCTAAACCATCGCCGTGGCCTATCATAAAGCTCTTCCCTGACAGGTTAGCGGTAATGGGCTCGCGGTGGACGATAAGCCCTATCTCTTTTTCCAGGTAGTCAAAGGTCCACATATCGTGGTTGCCCGTAAAAAAGTGAATGGGTATGCCTTTATCAGTCATTGATGCCAGCTTACCCAGCAGCCTTGTAAATCCACGGGGGACTACCGTCTTGTATTCAAACCAAAAGTCAAAAACATCGCCAACCAGGTAAATTTCGGCTGCATCGTGCTCTATACTATCCAGCCAGCGTACAATGGCTTTTTCGCGTTCAAGGCTTTTCTCAAACGTGGGTACCCCCAGGTGGAAGTCGGAAGCAAAGTATATTTTTTTGCCTGCCTCCAATTAGAAGTTTATGTTTTTAATCAGCTCAAATGGCTTAACCATATTGAAGTTGATAGTAAAGCGGATGCGCTCGTAGTACTTGTCTATACCGTTAAGCGATGCGCCTTCCCTGAATACTTTAGAGGTAAAGGCAGGGAAGTAAATCTCTATAAAACGGCCAAACGATAAGTACGGCCCAACCTCAAAGGCTACGCTTTTGCCACCACCATAAAGCTTATCGTATGTACCCATAGATGCGTATAGCTTGATAGGCAGCTTCTCTAACGTTTTACCAGGCAGCGGAGATCTTAGGTTGACAGATGCTATCCAGGTGTTGGTTTGCCCCAATGCGGACCACATTTTAAAGTTGCCATCGGTTTGGGTAAACTGGTTAAAGAAAAATCCGCCACCCTCGTTACGACCAAGGAAAATATTGTCGTACAAATAATCCTGGAAGCCTGTTTGGCCACTTAACCTAAAGCGGTAATCGTTGGCAGGGAAATCTGATTTATACAGAAACGCACCTGCAAATAATCTTATTTCTAAGCCCGAGCGTTTACGGTTGCTGTAGTTGATAAAGTATTTAAACTCTGTAAATACTTTGGCCATGTCTTTGTTATGCTGTAAATGCACTTCAAACCCAAATGGCTGAATGGCGCGTTTGTTCTCAAATGCATAGGTATAATCAAAAACACCGTAGTTGCGGTTGCCTTTTACATAGCCGCTATCGCTAAAGCTATAGTTCATCACTTCTTTAAATATGTAAACGTAGCGCAAACGCAGGCTTTGCTTAATGTTGCTGTTGGCCGGTTTCTTTTTAAAGTCGAATAAAATTTCGGGTGCAATTTTTATAAAGCGAAGGTTTTCATTGGTGCTCATTGCCCCTTTTTCGTAATGGTAGCTCGATACGTAGTTGCGTATAGTTATCTGGCGGAACGCTTTTTTAGGCAGGATATTGTAAGCTATAGAACCTTCGCCCACTAAGGCTTTTGTACCGAAAGAATACATCGGCATAAGGGTATATTCAAACTTGCGTTGTGGTACGGTATGGTTGTAAAAAGCAAGTCCCAGCATAGCGTGGTTATACCAGTTCCAACCTAAAACAGGAGTAAAGTTCAAGTTGGTAGTGCGAGGGTCTTCAAGTCCACCAAGGAATTTTAAACGCAAAGGTTCTACACCTTTAAAAATACCAGTGGTGCGAATGATGTTGTTTTTACGCTGAACCTCGGGCATACGCTCGTTCAGGTCAATACGTACCCTGTCTGCATTGTCAGTGTTAAGTGTAATAACTTTCTTTCCTTTAAAACCTTCGTGCCAGGTAGTTTCTACAACCTTGCCCTCTTTTGTGGTTGTTACAGAAAACGGACCTGCAATTTCGCCACGGTTTTTAATTACAACAGTGCCTTTTTTACCCGCGCGTATTTTGTAGTCAAGGCGCTTGGTAGTGTTAATCAAATCATCAAAAAACCAACTTAAGTCTTTGCCTGTTTCGTCTTCAAATATCTTACGCAGGTCTGCGGGTTGTGGGTGTTTAAATTTCCATTTGTCAAAGTACTTGTGCATGCACTTGTCAAATGTTTCATCGCTCAGGTATGCTTTTAAATAATCGAACACCGTGGCTGTTTTCATGTACATAATGGTGCCGTAGTTCAGCTGGGTAAACTCAGCCGAATGTGTTTGTATAGGCTGGTCGGCGTTTTGGCGTTTGCTGAATAAATACGCTATGTAATATTGAAAACGGTTTTTACGTCCGCCTAAACCTGCGGCATTTAATATAGGTTGAGGTATACCAAAATCAATTCCTTTTTCGGGGTATTTGGTGTAGATATAACGCATCTCGTTAAACGAGTTTATACCTTCGTCCATCCAGCCATGGTCGCGTTCGTTGCTGCCAAGTATGCCGTAAAACCAGTTGTGGCCTACCTCGTGCATAATAACTGTTTCTAAAGAGAAATCAGAGTTCATAGCACCAATAACCGTAACGTTGGGGTACTCCATACCGCCGCCCGCGCTAAGTGCGCCATCTACTGCAGAGCAATGGTTGTATGGGTAATCACCATTCCATTTAGAGTAATAGAAAACAGCATCGTTGATATAGCCCGGGGCTTTTTCCCACAGCTTTTTATACTTACGTGTGTAGTAGGCATATGTGTTTACAGTGCGTCCGCTTTCCGGTAGTTTAACTTCACTTTTTGCTACCAGGTATTGGAAATCGCAAAACCATGCAAAATCGTGCACATTGGTTTGCTTGTAGGTAATGGTTTTGTAAGTTGATGACGCGCTGGTATCAGTCCTGAAATCATTGTTTTTCGAATCTTTAACACGCTGTTCTAACCAGTCTATTTCGCTTTGCTCTTGCAAGTCGCCGGTAGCGGCAACAACATAATTATCAGGCAAGGTAATCTTCACCTCAAACGATCCAAACTCTGAGTAAAACTCACCCTGGTTCAGGTAAGGCATTTCGTGCCAGCCTTTGGCATCAAATACAGCCGGTTTAGGGTACCATTGGGTTATCTGGTATTGCTTGCCAATATGGCCAAGGCGCGAGAATATACCAATAGGTACTTTAACTTTAAACGGGGTGCTGATGGTAACACTTTCGCCGGGAGCTAAAGGTTTAGCTAAATATACTTTTGCAATATCAATATGTTGGGGGTGGTATTCCAGTTTAAGGGCTGTGCCATTAGAGGTAAAGTTTAACGAGTCGATATACCCGCGGTCTTTATCATCAGCATAATAAAACTTGGTATCCCCATCAAGCAAAAACTGTTTAGCTAATGCGGTGCTATTGTCTTTGTAGGCATTGGGCCATAGGTGAAACCAGATAAACGTAAGCGTTTCGGTAGAGTTGTTTTTGTACTCCAGCGTTTCAAAAGCCGAAAGCTCGTCTTTTGCAGGGTTTAACTTAACGTTGATTTTATAATCTACTTCCTGTTGAAAATAGGTTTGTGCAGACAGGCTTGCAGAGAGGGCTAAGCCGGCTAAAAGCAGTATTTTTTTCAATGTCATGGTTTGTGTCAAAACAAGGTTTTTATGCTAAAAAGACCCGGTTAAAACGGGCCTTTTTGAATATTATTTGTTTAATGTATCGGGCTTTTCAGCAGCAATAAAGTTTTCTACCGCTTTTTCCAAATCACCGCCGCGCAGGTTTCGGTTTAATATTTTACCCTCACGGTCTATCAAATAGGTGGTAGGTATACTGTTAAAATTGTACAAGCCCGGTGCAACAGATTTCCATCCGGCAAGGTCAGAAACGTGTGTCCAGGTTAGGCCATCCTTTTTAATTGCGGCTAGCCATGAGTCTTTGTTATCGTCAAGCGACACGCTGAAAACGGTAAAGCCTTTGTCTTTGTACTTGTTGTATAGCTTAACAACGTTGGGGTTTTCTTTCCGGCAGGGCAAGCACCACGATGCCCAAAAATCTACCAGTACTAATTTGCCTTTTAACGACGATAACGATACCCTTTCGCCAACTGTGTTTAGCATAGTAATTTCAGGGGCCGGTGCGCCTATGGCAGTTTTTTTAGCCGATTCAATCCTTGCTGCAAAATTATCTACGTGGAATGAGTTAGTGTAAGTCTTTTTTAAGTCCTGGGCCAACTTATCAAGCGTAGGCAAAAACTCATCAGGGTTAAGCATGTTAGCGCCATACAGGTTTGCGTAGGCGGTAGGGTTTTTGTCGATAAGTGCTTTAACAGCATTGGCATTTTTCCTGCCAAATTCTAAATAACTTTTGTCTAACGAACGGGCTATAGAGTCTACATCTTTCAAGGTAGAATCTGTCGCTTTAAAGTTTTTGAAAATAAGCGATAGCGAATCAAACTTAGCGCCCATGCCCATTTCCAGTGCATAGAATTTGCCCATTTGTTCGTTCTCTTTTGAGTTGCTCACTTTATAGTTTAAAATCAAACTATCGGCAACGGCTTCCAGGTTAACATGTTCGGTGCTATCAAGTACCAACACAATGTAGTTGCTTGGGCTAAGGCCCAGTTTGTAAAACCCTTTTTGCTTTATTTTTCCGTCGTAGGTAAAGGTCTCGTCGTTGTTTATTTTGATGGTACCAATGCGTACGCTTTGCGCGCCGTTTATATCATCAAGGTACATGGTTTTGCCCCCGCCGTTTTGTATGGTACCCGATATTAATGCCGAGTTGTTTACGTCGCCACCGCAGGCTACAAGTAATGCGGGTATTGCAATTAAGAAAAGTACTCTTAGTATTTTCATAGTATGTTTTTTACGCCTCGTCAAGCGCTTTTTTAACTAATTCGTTAGCTACTTTAGGGTCGGCTTTGCCTTTGCTCAGCTTCATTACTTCGCCCATAAACAGGCCAATTAAGCCCACTTTTCCGCTTTTGTATTCTGCAACTTTATCGGGATATTTACCCAAGGCTTCTTGTATCAATGGCAACAGGCTACTACTATCGCTTTCCTGTATCCAGTTGTTTTCTTCGGCAATAGCCAATGGCGATTTTTCAGGGCTTTGCACCAACAGCGGGAATACCTTTTGCGATGCTACCGAGTGGCTTATTTTGCTGTCGTCAATCAGTTTTAAAAGCGATGCAATAGCTGTTGGCGTAACGGGGAACTCATCAATCTCCAGCGCATTCTCATTCAGGTATGATTTGATGTTGCCCATTACCCAGTTGGCTGCGCTTTTGTAGTTATCGGTTTGTGCCACCAATTCTTCAAAATACAATGCAATGCCTTTGGTATCTGTCAAAACCTGGGCATCGTATTCTGATAGGCCCATGGTTGATGTATATTTTTTATGCAACGCATCGGGTAGGGCAGGCATTTTTGCTTTAATGCCCTCAATATATTCGGGGGTAACAATTACGGGTGGCAAATCAGGCTCAGGAAAATAGCGGTAATCGTTTGCCATTTCTTTAGAGCGTAAAGAGAATGTTGTGCCGTTGCCTGCATCAAAGCTGCGGGTTTCCTGCACAATAGTGTTGCCGGCTTCAATCAGGTCTATCTGGCGTTTTACCTCATGCTCAATAGCGCGTTGTACGTTACGTACAGAGTTCATGTTTTTAACCTCTGTCCTCCTGCCCAATTTAGTATCGCCCTTTAAGCGTACCGATATGTTGGCATCGCAACGCATAGAACCTTCTTCCATGTTACCATCGCAAATATCAAGGTAGCGCACAATTTTGCGCACTTCAGTAAGGTACTTGTAAGCATCTTCGGGGCTGTGTATTACAGGTTCAGATACAATTTCCAATAGTGGAACACCGGCACGGTTAAGGTCGATAAGAGAATCGTACAGGTCTTGGTCGTGCATGCTTTTACCGGCATCTTCTTCCATGTGTATCCGGGTAAGGGCAATTTGCTTCTCGGTACCATCGTTCTCTTTTATGGTAACATAACCGTTGGTACAGATAGGGGTTTTGTCCTGTGTAATCTGGTAGCCTTTAGGTAAATCGGCGTAAAAGTAATTTTTACGTGCATACTGGTTTTCGCGGCGGATGTCGCAATTCAATGCAAGCCCCAGCTTAACGGCAAATTCTATCACCTTTTCGTTAGTTACAGGCAATGTGCCGGGGTGGCCCAGGGTAATAACCGAAATGTTATTGTTTGGCGCAGCGCCAAAATCAGTAGGGTCAGAGCTGTACGCCTTGCTTTTGGTAAGCAACTGAACGTGAACCTCTAAACCTATAACGGCTTCGTATTTTGAGTAAATATCAGACATGGTGCGCAAAGATAACAAAATAGGGGCGAGGGGCGAGGCTTTAGGGAGTAGTTTTTAGGCAGATTTTAACTACTAACTGTGAACTACGAACTGCCTGCCCAATTTGCTACATGAATTCAGCACAAAACGCAAACTTTGGCTTAAAAAAGCTGTTGGGTAGTTAGACTATAACCTAATGATTTGTAACCTCAATGTATCCCATCATCAAATCATCAGTAGTAATCATCATCATATCGTCAAAACCATCCTCGTGATACTCGGTTTGATCCCACCACATTCCGGTAGAAACGAGCTTATTGTCAGCCT
>JBIPNX010000065.1:0-8584 GCA_044378145.1 Flavobacteriales bacterium
GTTGATTATATATCGGTAGGCGCGTTAACCCACTCGGTTAAAAGCCTTGATTTGAGTTTGAAAGCTACCCAATGAGTAATAAGTGGTATAAAAGGCCCATATTGGATGTAATAATAGAAACCAAAGCGTTTCTGTTTGTTAAAAGCTTGCTTAGCCGCATTGTTTTGCCCGGCTTTCAGGGGTTACCACTGTGGTATGTGCTATCGTTTTTTTACCAGGGCTTACAGCACGGTTTTTTAGGTATTAGGGCTGCGGCATTGTCGTATAACTTCTTCCTGGCTATTTTCCCGGCTATACTTTTCTTCTTTACCCTGATACCGTACCTGCCAATTGACAACCTGACTTCCGAGATTTTGCAACTGATGCGCGATGTTATGCCTAAGGATATTTACGATGTATCGTCGGGTACTATAGTAGATATTGTAAGCCGCAAGCGCACAGGCCTGTTATCGTTGGTGTTAATTACATCGTTGTACTTTTCGTCCAGCGGCATAACCTCTATTATTAATGCGTTTAACAGTACTTACCATATGGTAGAAAGGCGCAAGTGGTGGCAGCAGCGGTTGGTTTCTTTAAGCCTCACTTTAATGGGTTTTATATCTATTATAGCTACTGCGCTGCTGTTCCTGTTTAGCGATATTGCCGTTGCCGCTATTATGAACAAGAAACTGGGGGCAGAGGGTGCTTTGCAGGTAATACTGACTATTGTAAAATACCTGTTTGTGGTATTAATGACATCGCTTGGTATATCAACTCTATATTACTACGGTCCGGCTAAAAAAACGCACTACTATTTCTTTTCTCCCGGTAGTATTGTGGCTACGGTGTTGTTCCTTGCTTCATCATACGGATTCTCCGTATACCTGACTTACTTTAACAGCTACAATAAGCTGTATGGCTCTATAGGTACCATTATCCTGTTACTGGTGTGGATAAACCTGAATGCCTGGGTACTGTTGCTGGGTTTTGAATTGAACGCAAGTATACGCTCTGCCCACACTAAAAAGATAACCCCGGAGGAAACTAATTCATAATTAAAAATGCAGAATTGTTAATGGGCTAACTCGACCCATTTGCATTATGAATTGTGCATTATGCATTAATTTTTGCGTAGCAAAAATTACTTTGCCTCGATATTGAATTGCTGGATAAGCATAGCCCCGCCTATATTTTTAAGCAGGTAATACACCTGGTAGGTTTCTCCACCTGTAGTGGTAAGTGAGCCTATACAGTATTGGGCGCCGCCCGGTTGGGTGCTTTTATGCTTAAGGGTATAACCGTTAGGTTTGTGCTTATTGAAAAAGTCTTGTACAACCAATTCAGCTTGTTGTTTGCTGTACATACCTTCTTTGTCCAATATGGTTAAGTCCACATTGGCGGCAAAGTAAACAGATAGCGATTTGGCATTGCCTGAGCGTATTGCCTTTCCTATCTCTTCATATATATCCATCGGTTCAGGTTCCGGGGCAAAAGCCGAAACAACAACAACCATAGCAATCAAAAGAATATTTTTCATCGTTTTTGAGTAATCAAAGTAGAAAATTACAATAATTGCGCCAAATATGTAATAAATTTAATTTCTGAATGAAAATAGTACTGATAGCCGTAGGCAAAACTAAGGAGAAATACCTTCAGGATGGGGTAGAGGAGTATGTAAAACGCCTGGGGCGCTTTGTTACTTTTGAAATTGTGGTAGTGCCCGAGGGTAAAACTACCGATGCCAACCTGAACAGACAAAAAGAAGGCGAGGCTATCCTGGCTAAAGTTGATAAAACCGATTACCTGGTTTTGTTGGACGAAAAAGGAAAACAGTACACCTCTGAAAAGTTTGCTACCTACATAGATAACAAAGCCGCATTGGGGACTAAAACCCTGGTGTTTGCAATTGGTGGAGCCTTTGGCTTTGCCGATAAAGTGTACGATAGGGCCAACGAAAAAATATCCTTGTCAGAAATGACATTCTCGCACCAAATGGTTCGCTTATTTTTTACAGAGCAGTTATACCGTGCTTATACAATCATCAAAGGGCACCCGTACCACAACGAGGGTTAACCCTTAAGCGGTTTGGCAAAGGAAATAACTTCCTTATCGGTAATGTTCTTGTCACTGAGGATTACCAGGCGTTCTATCACATTCCTAAACTCGCGGATGTTACCGGTCCAATCGTATTTCTGTAGCTCGGTAAGGGCATCGGGAGTGATTTTCTTAAGCGCCATTCCGTAATCGTTGCAAATCAGCTTTAAGAAATGGTCAGCCAGCATAGGAATATCCTCTTTACGCTGGTTTAGCGATGGTACGTGGATTAGTATAACACTCAACCTATGGTAAAGGTCTTCGCGGAAATTGCCTTTTTCAATCTCTTTTTGCAGGTTTTTGTTGGTAGCAGCAACCACACGTACGTCAACCTGTAGTTCTTTCTCACCACCTACACGCATAACCTTGCTCTCTTGCAAAGCACGCAATACTTTAGCCTGGGCAGATAGGCTCATGTCGCCAATCTCATCAAGGAACAAAGTGCCTCCATGGGCCTGCTCAAAGCTGCCTTTGCGTTGCTTTATAGCCGATGTAAAAGCGCCCTTCTCATGCCCGAATAGTTCGCTCTCTATTAATTCAGATGGGATAGCCGCACAGTTAACTTCGACAAACGTACCATGGGCGCGGTTGCTTTTCTCGTGCAGGTGGCGGGCCACCAGCTCTTTACCTGTACCGTTCTCACCGGTTATTAGCACACGCGCTTCTGTAGGGGCTACGCGGTCTATCATATCTTTAATCTGCTTAATGGCGGCACTGTCGCCAATCATATCAAACGTCTTAGATATTTTGCGCTTTAGCACCTTTGTTTCGGTAACAAGGCTTTGGCGCTCTAAGGCATTGCGCACGGTAATAAGCAGGCGGTTAAGGTCTAGCGGTTTTGATATAAAATCGTAAGCGCCTTTTTTAATGGCGCCAACAGCGGTATCAATATCAGCATGGCCTGATATCATAATAACAGGAATATCAGGCTGTATTTCTAAAATTTTGTCCAATACATCAATGCCATCCATTTTAGGCATTTTTATATCGCAAAGCACAAGGTCGTAGGTGCCTTTCTTAAGCAGCTCAAGGCCTTCAATACCATCCGGCGCTTCAGACACTATAAACTTCTCGTACTCAAAAATGTCTTTTAACGCGTTGCGAATCGGGCGCTCATCATCTATAACCAGTATTTTACTTTCTTCAGCCATAATGTTCGGTATTAAACTCTTCTTTTGTTTGCTTTGGCTTGAGTTTGGCGGCCGGTTTTGGTGCCGGTTTCTCCTTCTCAAGGTCCTGCATTATCTTATACAATATGCCCTCTTTTAATGAATACGAAGAGAGCACCATCTCACTCATTTTTAGCTTATTAATTATAAATTTAATAAAAACAACCGCAACCACAATCATTTCTACCCTCATAGGCGCTAAGCCTTTAATTTTAAGCCTTTCGTCGTAGTTAGATGTAACAATCTGGTGGTACATCTGCTCAAAATAGTCAAGGTTAAAGCCATAATCGGTTTTAACCAAAGGGTTTTCAGGGGTGTGAAAACGGTGGTAAATCATCTCGGCCAAACTATCAAACGAGCCTGACGAACCAATAAGTATATCGGTATCATATTTATCAAGCGCTTCAAACAGCGGCTTTAACTCTTTTTTTAGATAACGGTTCAATTCCTTTATCTCATCTGCAGTTATTGGCTCCGACGGATTGATGCGTTCCAAAAGCCGTGCCGCACCTAAATCAAAGCTATGTTTCCAGAATATTTTTTTATCGTTGGCTATGATAAACTCTGTGCTGCCACCGCCTATATCCATTACCAGATGGCGTTTCTTGCCCATAGGGTGCGCCTGGCGTACGCCGTAGTAAATAAGCTCGGCCTCTTTTTTGCCCGATATTATTTTAACGTCGATGCCTGTTTCTGCCTCAATCTTTTTTACAAAGGCTTTTCCGTTTTTAGCAGAACGTATGGCCGATGTAGCAAAGGCGTATATCTTATCTACGTTAAACTTGTCAATGTTCTGCTTATGGAATTTCATGGCGTTTAAGCCACGAAGAAACGGGGTATGCGATATCTCGTTGTTGTTAATACCTCCCTCACCAAGCTTAGCGGGAATTTTATCCTTAAACAACGGAATAAGCTGCCCACGGCGGTTTATCTCTGCTATAAGCAGTTTAAATGTGTTTGTTCCTAAGTCTATTACAGCTATTTTCAATGCCTGTGGGTTAAGGTGTAAAAATAGGGTAAGTTTTGGTATGGTACTATCCGATAAGTGTTAAATATTGTATTTGAGTAGTTTGTTTTAAACCAATAGCTTAGTGGTATGAAACTACAAATACTATTAGCCGCTTCATTATTCGCTTTAGTAGCAAAAGCCCAACAGCTAAAGCAGGACTGTATTAATGCTATTTCCGTATGCTATACAACTTACAATTATAGTAATTGGGGAATTGAAGGAAATGGGAATTATTCGAATGAGATAAACGGCACAAATTCCTGCCTTAGTTCGGGAGATACTAATGTTGTTTGGTTTAAAGTATACACCACCCAACCCGGGGTATTAAAATTTACTATTCAACCTTATGATGCAACAGCAGATTACAATTGGGCTGTTTTTAACCTGACACAGGCTAATTGTTTTGATATTTTTGACGATCCTACATTGGAGGTTTCCTGCAACTCATCAACCAGCGTTACTAATAACGGATATACCGGGCCCAATGGAGGTAGCGAACTGCAAGATGAGCAAGGGATTAATGTTGGCGATGGGGAATGGTATTATATTGCTATTTCAAGCCCTTCAACAGAAAAAGTAGGTTTTATACTTGATTTTACCGGGAGTACATCGTTAGGAGGTAGTAACCCCTTAGAATTTGTTAATCAAAGCCCCCCTAATTTAGTTCCTGCTAATCAAGTGTATGTCTATTTTAACCAGCCGGTGTTTTGCAATAGTATATCGGTTAGCGACTTTAGGGTATACGATAGTAACAATCAGGATATTCCTATTGCCTCTGTATATAAACCATATTGTAGTAATTCTTTATATTTTACTTCATCGTGCATACTATTTCTCGGTACTGATTTAGTTGAAGGAATGCAGTATAAAGTAACCAAAGTGGGTGATATGCAAACCGGGTGTACAAATATTGATACAGGATATACTGAGCTTGTTTTTATAGCACCACCGGCGGCTGATCCAATAATTAGCTATGAAAATAAACCGGAGCAGGACTGCATTACCGCAATGCCTGTTTGTTCTGCCAATATGTATATTAATGGAAGCTATACCGGTGAAGGGCTTGTTTCTAATGAGCTGGATGTTGATATTCAAACCTGTTTAGGTTCAGGCGAAGTAAATTCTGTTTGGTTTAGAATACCCATAGAAAGCGATGGTGATTTGAATTTTACCATAAGGCCTACTGATTATAATGCCGATTTAGACTGGGCTATTTATAATTTAACCAATGCCAATTGCTCCGATATATTTACTAACCCTACATTAGAAACCTCATGTAATTTTTCAGGTACTACCAACCCTTTAGGAATAACAGGAGCCAATGGAGGTTATTATCCCGCAGAAGAGCCTGTAATACCGGTTGTGATAGGCCAAATGTATTATCTTTTAGTAACTAATTATTCCGGCACTTTTACGGGGTTTCAGTTGGATATGACAGAAAGTACTTGTGGTATTGGATTTGAGTTTAACGAAACATTCTCTGATAATTTTACACCCGCTTATTTTCCTCCGTATAATTTGCAGGTGATGTTTAACAGTTATATTGCATGCAGTTCTGTACAAGCAACAGATTTTACTTTATTCAATACCCAAACAGGGTTTAACTACACTATTACCAATGTTGAACCATACCTGTGTAATGGCTCCGGAGATTCCACAGCTAATAAGTTTCAGTTAGCTATTTTTCCTCAATTAGCCTCTAATACTTCGTACACCATTGTAAGAGATGGGCAAATTCAAAACTTATGCGGGTTTCAAAGCACGGGTTCTGACAGTATAGTCTTTGCCGCTGTTATTACAGGCATTAATGAAGTAGTTTCTCCTGCTTTTACAGTTAATACCCTTGCTGAAGATAAGGCTATTGTTACTTCTTCAATGCCCTTATCCGGCAACATCAATCTTTACAACCTTGCGGGCATGTTAATGCAAACCCATTGGGTAGAAAATACAAGTTCTGTAGAACTGCCAATGGATGGTTACACGCAGGGTTTGTATATACTTTCCTTTACCAATACCCAAGGGCAAACCTACTCAACAAAAATAGTTAAGGTTGATAATTAACCCTTATAAAACAACCACTTTCCAAGTTCGCGCCAGCTGGCTTTTTTGCCATACATTAATATTCCTGTGCGGTACACACGGCCAGCCAGCCAGGTAGATAGTATAAATGTTAACACCAGTGTTACCATAGATACGGCAATTTGCCACATAGGGGGATCGAACGGCACGCGAACCATCATTATTATGGGCGATGTTAACGGTATCATAGATAGCCAGAATGCCACAGGCCCATCGGGATTGTTGAGCACAAACTGCATCATTACTATGGCAAAAATTATGGGTATGGTTACGGGCAGCATAAACTGCTGACTGTCGGTTTCACTATCTACAGCCCCTCCAATTGCCGCAAAGAATGACGCATATAAAAGATAGCCTGCTAAAAAGTAGAATAGGAAACAGAATATAAGCTTACCAAATGGAAGACCCAGTATTTGTTCCATTGCACCGGTAGCTTCTGCTTTGTTATCCATGTCGTCAATATCGCCCTGGTCAACCCTTCCGCTTTGCGATGCCATGTTTTCTGCTACCTGCTTAGCTTCGTATTTATCGGTTATAACCATAGACTGAACGCCGGCTGTAATACCAATGCTTAATATAACCCATATAACAAACTGGGTTAGCCCAACCATGCCTACGCCAATTATCTTGCCCATCATAAGCTGGAATGGCTTAACCGACGATACAATAACTTCAACAATACGGCTGGTTTTTTCTTCAATAACGCCACGCATTACCATTGCACCGTATAGGAATATAAAGATGTAGATTAAGAAGCCAAACACTAAGCCAACTGCCATATTCAGTTCTGCGCTTTTTTGTTTTTGCTTACCATCTTCGCCTATTTCTATAGGCTTAATATTTACCCGTTGCAGGGTTTTATCTACAAGGGCCTTATCAATACCCGATGTTTCCAGCTGCCTGCTGCGTATCTCTTCGGTAAGTACATTTTCTATATGCGATTGTACACCTAACCCAACGTTTTTGGTGGAATATATTTTGGTGTGTTTTTTTATCTGGTTATAATCGCCCTGCATGGTAATAGGTATATCCAGTATAGCATAGTAATTGCTTTTGTCAAGGTCTTTAAGCGTTTGCGATAACAGGGTAGGGGGCAGGTAAACAAATTTTATTTTCTCTGTTTCTTTCTCCTTAAGTGCTGAGAAATAAAGCATTGAAGCATCAGAAACAGCAATTACCTTTTCTTCGTCAGATACCTGGGCCAGTAACACAGGTGCAACAGTAATTAAACCAAACAACAACGGGCCTAAAATAGTCATGATGATAAAGGCCGGTTTGCGCACGCGGGTAATGTATTCGCGTTTTATAATAAGCGATATCTTTCCCATGTTATAGTTCTTTATTGGTTGGGGCTACGCCAATGGCCTGCCCGGTTACTAATGAAATAAATATCTCGTTTACCGTTGGTATCAACTCTTTAAAGTTGTGGATTTTGCATACAGGCAATAGCGTATGCAGCAAATCGTTTGGTGTACTGTCTCCCAGCAATTTTACGTGGGCCTTAAGTATGCCGTCTTCTTCAACCTTACGCACCAATTCAAAGTTTGTCCACAGTGCATTGCCAAAGCTTATCCAGTTGCCTTCAAAGTCAACTTCATAAAGGTTGTTTTTAAAACGATGGCGAATTTCTTTTACCTGTCCGTCCAGTATTTTTTCTGATTTATTGATTAGCGCGATAGAGTCGCACATTTCTTCTACGCTCTCCATGCGGTGGGTAGAGAAGATAATGGTAGAGCCTTTCTTTTTTAGTTCCAGTATCTCATTCTTAACCAGCTCTGCATTAACGGGGTCAAAACCGCTGAATGGCTCATCAAAAATAAGCAAGGGTGGCTCGTGCAATACGGTAACCACAAACTGCACTTTTTGGGCCATGCCTTTAGAAAGCTCTTCTACTTTCTTTTTCCACCAGGGCATAATCTCCATGCGCTCAAACCAGTATTTAAGGCGCTTTAAAGCCTCTTGCCTGCTCAGGCCTTTTAGCTGGGCAAGGTACAGGGCTTGTTCGCCCACCGCCATTTTTCGGTACAGGCCGCGCTCTTCGGGCATGTAACCAATCTGCTCAACATGGCTTGGGTTTAGGTGTACACCTTTAAATTTAACCTCGCCGCTATCGGGGCCGGTTATCTGGTTAATAATACGGATTAGCGATGTTTTGCCTGCGCCGTTGGGGCCCAGTAGCCCATAAACGCTGCCCTCTGGTACGTGTATAGTCACGTTGTTAAGGGCGGTATGGTTATGGTACCGCTTGGTAATG
>JBIPNX010000066.1:0-8572 GCA_044378145.1 Flavobacteriales bacterium
ATATAGCGAGAATAACGACAAAGAAAACCAAAGCAAGCACGTAAATAAAATAAAAGCTTCTATTGGCAACCTTACTGATATTCTAAACGACTTTTTATCAGTTAGTAAGTTTGAAGAAGGCAAAATACAAAACACCCCTGTCCCGCTTAACCTAAATGAATTTATTAGCGATGTGGTAGCAGAAATGCAGCCTATGGCTAAAGCAGGCCAACAGGTAAACTACACTCATACAGGCAATGAAGATGTTATGCTTGATGCTAAATTGCTAAAGCATGTGTTATTTAACCTTATATCTAACGCAATTAAATTTTCGCCTGAAAATAGCAGTGTTGAATTATTGTCTGATGCAAAAGGACAAACCATTACTATTGCCGTTAAAGACAGTGGTATAGGCATTACTGCCGAAGACCAAAAACATTTATTTGAGCGTTTTTTCAGGGGGCATAATGCAACGCATATACAAGGCACAGGCTTGGGGTTAAATATTGTTGCAAACTACATTGACCTTATGGGAGGAACAATTCATTTTAATAGTATTGAAAATAAAGGCACTACATTTACCATTACCTTTAACTAATAATGAAAAAAATACTGCTTATTGAAGACAATGTTGATGTGCGTGAAAACACAGCCGAAATTTTAACATTAGCAAACTACCATGTATCTACTGCACAAAACGGCAAAGAGGGGGTAGAACTTGCACAGCAACAAAACCCCGATTTGATAATCTGCGATATTATGATGCCTGTTTTAGATGGCTATGGAGTATTGCATATGCTATCTAAAAACCCCGAAACAGCTACTATACCGTTTATATTTTTAACGGCAAAAGCCGAGAGGAGCGAACTGCGCAAGGGAATGGAAATGGGTGCCGACGACTATATTACCAAGCCGTTTGACGACATTGAACTGCTTAATGCCATAGAAAGCCGCTTAAAACGCAAAGACCTTTTAAAGAAAGAGTTTTCAAAAAATATAGAGGGCTTAAGCGAGTTTTTAGAGAGTGCTAAAACCTTTGACGACTTGAAAAAACTGTCGGAAGAGCAGGAAATACTGAAGTATAAAAAGAAAGAGAGTTTATACCAGGAAGGCAACTATCCTAAAGCGGTTTTCTTTGTTACAAGTGGCAAAGTAAAGGCTTTTAAAACCAACGAACAGGGTAAAGAGTTTATTACCGGCCTGTATAAGGAGGGCGACTTTTTAGGTTATATGGATATGATGCAGGAAGGACGCTATACCGACTCTGCTGCAGCTTTAGAAGATGCCGAGGTATGCCTTATACCCAAAGACGATTTCTTTTCTCTTATTTATAAAAATGCACAAGTATCGCGCAGCTTTATCAAAATGATATCAGACAACCTGAAAGAGAAAGAAGAGCAGCTGATAAAGCTTGCCTATAACTCTGTACGCAAAAGGGTTGCCGAGGCTATTGTTACTTTATACAACCGCTACAGCCAGGATAATGAGAAAAATTTTAGCATGAGCATGCCCCGCGAAGACCTTGCCAGCCTGGCCGGTACCGCCACAGAAACAACCATTCGCATGCTGGGCGACCTGAAAGACGAAGGCCTTATTGAGGTTAAAGGCAGCAACATTACTGTAGTAAATATTGATGGCCTTTCGCGGTTAAAGAACTAAGCCAAACTGATATTAATCATTTTTTCTTCTGACAATACTCATTTACTTGCAGTATTGCTCAAACTATCTTTGTAGATATGATAGATGCAAAAGCTTACAGGGATCATGTAATGAAAGTAGAAATTGAAGATAAGCGAAAGATTCTCGATTTACAGAACGATTTTAATAAGGCATTCCCTTATCTTAAAATTGAGTTTTTTTCTATTGCCCATAAAGAAGGTGATGGTACTGCTAAAAAATACATGATAGCTAATACCAAAACATTGGGCGAGTGCCGTAAACAGCATACCAATGGTAGTTTTACCATTAACTCTAAAATGACTGTTACCGAGCTTGAAAGCCGCTTTAATACAATATACGGTTTGTCGGTACAGTTGTTCCGAAAATCGGGTCGTGCATGGCTAGAAACTACTGTAACTGACGGTTGGACACTGGAAGAACAAAACAACGAAGGCGAAGCCTTAAGTAAGTAACCTACGCCTTATTCAGGAACAATCCAAGCACCTGCTTAATATTTACAAGCCCTGTAGCAAACACCAGTATGCCTGAGCCTGCAATGGCAATGCCCATATTAAAAACCCACTGGGTTGTAAGCTCGCGCGAGTAGTAGGTTAGTACGCCTACAGCACCTGCAAACAAAGCAAAGCGTATAAGCAGGCTATAGTTAATCCTCATTTTAAATATATACACCGCCATAAGCACCTGCACCCCTGCCAGCACAAACTGTGTTATAAGGCTAGCCACCGCCGAGCCGTAGGCATAATGGTTAGGTATTAAATACCAGTTTAGGCCTATGTTTAATATTATACCAAACAACGCCATGGTGTTTAGCTGCTTAAGGCTACCATTGGCAGTAAGCAGGGTGCCGAATATATAGGTTGTTGCAAAGGCCGCGAAGCAAAGCATCAGCACACGGAATATAGCTGCGGCTTCTACCAGGTATTCAGGGTGCTTTTTAAACAAATCGGCGTAGAGCATATACATTACATCGTGGCTATAGAAAAAGCAAACCGATGCTACTACCACTGCAGGTGCCAGTAGCAGCATACTCGATATTCTTACCAGCTCTTCAACATTTTCCTTATGCTTAATCATGCGGGCAAACATGGGCAGCAGAATAGCCGCCAGCAGGTAGGCTATCATATTGGCCGCATCTAACAACCGATAAGATGATGCATAAATGCCCGATTGAACATCGCCCGAATAAGCCCCTGTATTATTATGCAGCAGGCGTTCTATCATAACAGCATCAAGGCGGTTGTAAAAGGTCATAAGCAATACCAACACAGCAAAGGGGAAACTCTTGCGGAGTATCATATAAAAGAATGGCACGTTCCAGCGCAGGCGCTTAAACGATGCTTTGCGCATTACTATTATAAAGGTGATTATGGCCGTGATAACATAGCAGGCCGTTTGAATGCCAACAAACCACTCTATATTAAACTGGTCGGCGGTATTCTCATTCCATAAAAATATGCCGCAGAAAAGTATCATCAGCATACGATCCAGAACGGATATCACACTGTCTGTTTTAAAGAGGTGCAACCCCGCCAGGTTAGAGCGCAGGTAGAGAATAAAGTAGTTGAGAAACATGTTTACACCCAACACACCCAACAGGCCAAGCTCGTAACCACGGTAGCCCAGTATAAGTGCTGCGCCCATCATCACCACAAAATAGCATACCATTAGCAAGCCCTTTATTAGCAATATGCTGCTAAGGTGCTTGTTAAGCAGGTGGTTGTTTTGGGCAATATTCTTGTTGTTGAAGTTGGTTATACCAAAATCGAGGATAATGTTAAAGAGGATGGTAACATTAAACAAGGCATAGTACATGCCATAATCGGCGGGGCCTACTTTTACCTGCACAATACGGTCTATGCCCAATAACCAAAACGGCTTAATCAACAGATTAAGGAATATCAATATAGCCGCGTTGGTGAGGAATTTTTTGTGCATCGGGACTTTAAAGCGTCAAAGGTAGCTGAAAAACCTTGTGGTTTAAAAGGTTTTCATACGCTCTACTTCTAACACTTCGGTTGACCCAACCTGATACGCTTTTGTATCGTCAATATAATAATAGCAATTCAACGTCCAACGTTGTTTATTACCACCAAGGTCTTCTATTTCAGGTATAACCCTATATTCTTCGTCCAGGTTGCTGCCAACAAAATCAAACCTGAATTTATTGTCAACCACACCCCAAAAGCCGCCCCCGCCAAAGCTAAGCAGCATAAATGTGGTAGGGTAGTTTATGGTAACATAAAAGCGGTTAAAGGTTTCGTCTTTCAGGTTATCGTTAAACCAAAAGCGCAGACTGCCGGCATCAAGTGTTGTATTGCCGTTAACTGTGGCTTTATTTATTTTGTAATACCCTGCATATTTAGACCAACGGTCTTTTTTGCACCCGCTGCCTGCCAATAGCATCATAACAGCAAGGCCTGTAAATAGTATTTTGTTTACTGTTTTCATGGCTGTTAGTTTTTACCCTCGGCACGTTTACCAAGGCGTATTGCTGTATTAATGTAAAAATTGTTGGTATTAAAGTAGTAGTTGGTCTTGGTTTGGTCGTTAGCCAGGTTATTCTTGCCGGAGTCGCCCATGTAGCCGGCCCTAAACATAAAAATCCATATATCTGCCTGCAAAAACACATTAAACATGAACCTGTCGGCACCTATTACCTTTAATGGGTTACCCAAGTCTGACTGGTTGGCCCAATCGGCATCTTTTATAGACACACCCCCGTATTCCGACCGTTTATCTAGTACATTAAAACAACCGGGCCCAAAGCCAACGCCTAACCCAATGCCACGTACACTAAAGCCTATATCAAACGTAAGGGCATTTAAGCGGGGTTTATAAATAGCATCTATAACATTGCCGTTACCATCTTTCATGCTGCTTTTAAACTGGCGGTGCATGTTTTGCCACATCATATCGCCAAATATTTTGTACTGCTTGCTCCCAAACTCCCAACGTACCCCCCATAAAAAGCCTGTGCCATTATTTTGGTAACTAAAGTTAGCGTCGCGTTTGTCATTCAACTCATAAAGCCTGGTAGATAAATTGCTTAAGCCTGTTGTGTAAAACCCATAGTTCCAGCCTACTATAAACTGGGCGCCAAATTTATTGTCTTGCGCGTTGGCACTGGTTAACCCGCAGATTATGGCCATAAGCAATAGCCCAACCCTGAGTTTGTGGTTTTTAATCATAGTGATTAGGTTTTTAGCAGGGCAAATCTTGTGTTTTTTTATAACATGTGCAATATCAACGCACTAAATATCCATAGGTGTTGAAATTTTTTCTCCACAGTACCAATACGTTACAAAGTATCTTGTCAAAAAACAGTACTATGTATTGCATAGTACTAAAATTTATATATATCTTTGCCTTATGAACATAGAAAACACCAAAGCACAAATGCGTAAAGGATTGCTGGAACTGTTGGTTTTGGCTGTATTGCGCAAAGAGGAGGAAGCCTATGTTAACGTCATTTTAGAAAAGCTGAAAGAAAAGGAAGTAATAGTTGTAGAAGGTACCATCTACCCATTGCTTACTAGGCTTAAAAATGAGGGCTACATTAAACACCGTTGGGTAGAATCTACCGAAGGGCCTCCGAGAAAGTACTACCAGCTTACCGATGAAGGTAAGGCTATGTTAGACCAGCTTAAACAAGCCTGGGACGACATTTCTAAAACAGTTACACAAATTTTAAACGACTAAAAAATCCTGAAGATGAATAAGACCGTAAATATTAACCTGGGCGGCTTAGCTTTTATAATAGACGAAGCTGCTTACGACAGACTAAGCGCCTACCTGCAATCGCTGCAACGCCATTTTGCCACTACCGATGGCCACGAAGAAATAATGCAGGATATTGAAGCCCGTGTTGCCGAAATACTGAAAATGAAGCTGGGCAGCAGCAAACAAATAGTAACAATGGCCGATATTGAAGAGGTTATTTCTATTATTGGCAAGCCTGAAGATATGGGTGGCGAAAACGCTTCTACAAGCACAAATACCGGAGGCCAATACAATGGCGAAATGCGCCGCCGCCTTTACCGCGATAAAGACAACGCAACCGTTGGGGGCGTATGTGCCGGTCTGGGTGCTTATTTTGATATTGACCCCGTGTGGTTGCGCTTAATTTGGGCCGTTTCGTTCTTTGTTTTTGGCATGGGCTTTTTACTATACATTATACTATGGATAGTAATACCCGAAGCTAAAACCCCTGCGCAAAAAATAGAAATGCGCGGCGATAAATACGACCTTGATAGTATTAAACGCTCTTTTAAAGAAGAAGGCCAACGCTTTAGCAAACGCGTTACCGACTGGGCCGATGAAATTAGCAGCGAAGAGTCTAAACGCCGTTTTAACCGCGCAGGCAGGGATATAGTAGATTCAGTAACTCCTACCGCAAGACGCGCCGGCAATATTATTAGTAAAACCATACTATCAATAGCCCTGTTTTTTATTGCTTCAATACTTATTGTTGTTCTTATCGCGTTCTTTTCAAACACCTCTACCGTGCATCTTGGCGATAACCTTCCTTTCGATACATCAGTATGGGAGTTTGCATCAATGTTTACTGAAAGCCCCGGCGAAACCAACCTGCTAATGCTGGGTGTTGGCCTGGTTGTGCTTACCCCGCTGGTAATGATAATTTATGGCATTGTAAAGACCCTTTTTGGAGTGCGTAAGCGAATAAAGGCAGTGTCTTTGGCTGCATCGGTTATTTGGTGGGCAGGGGTTATTATTTGCGGACTGGAAACCTACCGCATTTACCAGCGCCTTGATGAGAATGAGAAAACGGTAGACATCATTAACATTATCCAGCCAAAAGGCGATACGCTAACGCTTGAGTCGCGTATACCAATGGCGGGCTTAAATATGACAGAGATTGAAATGGGCGACGATACCGAATACCTTGCCAGTGATGAGCCAATGACGTTTTGGCCGCAGGTAAGGGTGAACATACAACCCAGCGACAATGGCAAGTTCTACCTTAAAATGGAACGTATGAGCCGTGGCAAAAACAGCGCCGAAGCGCTAACCTCTGCCCAAAGCATTAAGCTTAATTACGAGGTAAAAGACTCTGCCCAGCTTATTATAGACCGCTACGCAACATTACCTGCCGGTGCCAATTTCCGTGGACAGCGTGCAACACTAATTGTAGCCGTGCCGCAAGGCAAATACGTAGCTATAAACAATAGCCTGCGCAATGTACTTTTTGGCTCGCCAAACCTACAAGATATGCGCCCCCGCAAAATGGGCGGAAAGGTTTGGAAAATGGAAAACGGCGGGCTTGATTGTGTTAGCTGCCCCAAAACACTTAAACCTACCAACGAGGAATAAGATTAGTAAATATCCCCAATTACGGTCTTGAACTTGACTTGAGCGAGTAACATTTTCAGGAAAACCCAGACACGAAAGTAGTCTGGGTTTGGGGTTTTATAGCGGGTTGCAACCTATTGCCAACCTTTACGTACTTTGCGTTAAATTTTAAGACCGATGCGCAAGCTGTTATTACTGCTATTTGTTATCCCATTATTTACTTCCTGCGGCCCTGCAGAAGACGATGCCGACATATACACCCCAAAACCACAGGGTTACTTTCGTATAGACTTACCCAAGCGCACCTACAGCCGCTACACAGCCGATTGCCCCTACAGTTTTGAGTATCCCAATATTGCAACCGTTGCTAAAGACCCCAGCGGTAAAGCAGAGCCCTGCTGGTTGAATATTGACTACCCTGGTTTGCGTGCCCGCATATACCT
Organism: Flavobacteriales bacterium; assembly: GCA_044378145.1. Classification (GTDB taxonomy): domain Bacteria; phylum Bacteroidota; class Bacteroidia; order CAMBQF01; family CAMBQF01; genus CAMBQF01. The sequence goes on from JBIPNX010000066.1 coordinate 7,413, forward strand.
GAGCTATAAAAATGTTGCAGGTAAAGAGTCTATTAAAAAGCTGCTGGACGATACCCGCACCCTTGTTTACAAGCACACCATAAAAGCCGACGATATACAGGAAAAAGCCTTTTTTGATGATGATAAAAAAGTATATGGCAACATGTACGAGATTGGTGGCGATGCTGCATCGTCTGTACAGTTTTTTGTTACAGATAGTACGCGCCACTTTTTGCGCGGAGCCCTATACTTTAACTGCGCGCCTAATGCCGATTCGTTAGCGCCCGTTATTACCTACATTAAAGAGGATGTGGTAAAGATGATGGAAACTATGGAGTGGAAGTAGACCAACGGTATAACCGTTATTCACCACCCTTTTTAATATCTTTGCAATACATACAACAAAATATATGGAGTACCAATCCAAGCTTTATAAAAGAACTAAAGATGCATTTTTTTTAACCAAAAACCCATTTTTTGCACTTTACGTATTCTTTAATATTGCTACTCTTATTTTTCAAAACAACACCTACAAACTATTTAATTATATTAAGTATACAGGCTTACCCAAAATGCTGTTTTCAAATAGCAAACGGTTTGTTGCAATAAAAAGCCCTGTTTATTCAAATGTTAGCAAAAGAAAATATTTTCCTGATACTTTTGATATGCCGCAACCGCATACCATTACTCATCATACCAATGTGTTTGCCTATGTAACTCCATACAATGCTTTGTTGTATAAAAATAACAGGCTAATTAACAAAAGCGCGCATAAGCATTGGGATGAAAGAGCTGTAAAAATATTTGCACCATATTTTTCTACTTTTCTATTTGATTTAATTCAGGACAGGGCTAACAACCATTTCCACACAGTAGTGCAAAGGCCCGGCAAAAAATATTTATGGGTACACGATTGGTTTAATTTCTATCATTGGTACGGCGAAACTGTTGAGCGTATTTGGGTGGCTAAAGATATTTTAAAGGATAGCATTATATTATTACCTGCACACTACCAACGCTGGAAATTTGTGCAATATACCCTTAACAACATTCCTGATATTGAAGTTGAGTACCTTCCTGAAAGTGATTCAAATACTTTCTATTTAAAAGAGGTATACTTAGTGAGCAATAAAAACTATTGCGACCATAATGATGTTGCTATTACAAATCAGATACGTGAG
>JBIPNX010000067.1:0-8517 GCA_044378145.1 Flavobacteriales bacterium
AAGCAAATTTAGTATCAACCTTGGTGCGGGCACCAAACAGGGTAAAGCGCAAATCTCCCGCCGTGCGGAACGATACATTTACCTCGCCACGGTTTAAAAAATCCATGCGGTTTACGTAAGCCCTGCGTATACGTTCTATGTATGGAGCAGCCCGCATACCGCGTATTTCGGGTTGTGCCGATTCCATTACATCGCTCATCCAAAGTGCTTTAATTTTCAGGTCGGGCCTTCTTAAAACACGTACCGAAAAATCGTAGCCCCACTTAAAAGCCTTGTCGGCAAAGCCGTAGGCAAAGTACCCACCTGTAGTTACCACGCGCGAAAATCGCGAGTTGGTATGGAAGCCCATTCCTAAACGGATGCCCTCGTAACGGTTGTAGCGGATGATTTTATCTACCTCTAAATCGATACTCTTGATAGGGATGCGGCCGTTAGAGAGTGCAATAAACGTGCGTAGCTTTTTATCCAAATTGTTGGCATCGCCCAGGCTGTCTATTACCACATAGGTGTTACGTTCACGCTTGTCTAAGGTATCGGGGCGGTGCATATCCCAAAACTTATCGTCTTTCTCGGTAGCCCGCGGGTCTAGCACCATATCAATGGTAATAAAGTCCTTACGCTTTAATTCCGGGTCTATCTTAATCTCTGTTAAATACGTGCGCCCAATGCCCACCAGGTTAGCCTGGTTAAACTGCGCGTTCTTAAACATCAGGTCGGTGTTCAGCTGCACAGGGAACCATTTTTTGCCGTCAATTAACTCGTACTTCTGTTGAATTTTAATGCCGAAATTGTCTTCCTCTGCAGGCCTGGCTATTACGTTTTGTATGGCGTATCCGTTGGTGTTTATGTACAGCACCCCGGTCATGGCATCAAAGTTTTTGCCCGTTCGTGGTGCGAATGATATAACAAAGATGGAATCGTTTTTCTCGTACAAGGTATCTTCCAGCACAAACAGGTATTTATTTTCGCTGTTTTTTGATACAGGGTTAACGTACGCTTTGTCGCCCAGCTCAATCAACTCATTATAAAACGTAAACGATTGCAACTGTGTTGCCAGCGCCATAAACGATGGGTCTTTAAACCCCGATGCGCGTATGCCGGTAATGTCTTCGTTACTCAGGTTGGGGGCAATAAATTTCTTTTTGGTAACCGTCTCCAGCAAAAACAAATGGGTGCGCTCAAAAAACTTCATCACCTTTTCTTTAGAGGTGTCGCCCTTCATCTTGGTTAGCGAATCGTTATTGGCGGTAAGTATAAGCTTGTTGTACGATGTGTAGCTGTATGATTCTAACTTCTCGGGATTGTTTTTATCCCTGTTTTCTACTACTTTTTTTATGATGGGGATGGCAGGGTTGGGGCCTGCCTTTACTACTACTTCTTTTATCTGGTAATTCTTTTTAGTAAGCGATACAGTTATAACCTGTGTTTCAGCACCGGGGTTTATTACCCGTGTAGTAGGCTCATAGCCAACGTAGGTAAACACAAGGGTAACAGGCAGTTTTGCAACATCTAACCTAAAGCGGCCCTCAATATCGGTAGTAGTACCTAAGGGGTTACCCTGCACGCCCACGCTAACAAACGCTAACGCGCGGCCGGTACCCTGTTCGGTTACGCTGCCTTTTAAGGGGTAATCGCTTTGCCCCCATAGCGCCATGGCCGGCAACAAAAGCAAAATGCTAAGGATAGACTGTCGTATGTTAACTGCTAAAATCAGGGTGTGTAATATTAATCAATCGGCGAATTTACGGCATTTAGGCTTTACCTTTACCCTTTAGTCAAACAGTACGGACGTTACTTTGTTATGAATACCCGTTTACGCGATACGTTAAATTTTATGCGCAAGGCTACTCCCCGCAGGGTTGGCAATGCCGCTAAGGTATTGGGCGGTTATTACTACTCAAGGTTTACCAAAAAACCGTACCAAATGGGTTTGCCTATCAGCATATCTATAGAGCCTACCACCAGTTGCAACCTGCGCTGCCCCGAGTGCCCAAGCGGCTTGCGTGCATTCTCGCGCCCTACGGGTATGCTTACGCCCGAAACCTTTGGTAATGTTATAGACCAACTGCACCGCGAGCTTTGGTATTTGATTTTATACTTCCAGGGCGAGCCGTATTTAAACCCGCATTTTTTCGATTTTGTAGCGGCTGCATCTAAAAAGAAAATATACACTGCTACCTCTACCAACGCCCATTACCTAAGCCAGGAAAACGCCCGAAAAACGGTAGAAAGTGGTTTAGATAGATTGATAATTTCTATTGACGGCACTACGCAGGAGGTGTACCAAAGCTACCGCATAGGTGGTAAGCTGGATAAGGTGTTGGAGGGGACAAAAAACTTAGTCGCTGCTAAGCAGGAGTTAAAGTCGGCAACGCCACATATTATATTTCAGTTTTTGGTGGTTGAGCCCAACCGCCATCAGATAGACGATGCACGTGCATTGGCAAAAGAAATTGGGGTTGACGAGATACGTTTTAAAAGTGCTCAGGTGTACGATTATGAGAATGGTAACCCACTTATACCTTCCGATGGTTCATACTCGCGCTACAAGCAAAATGCCGACGGCACCTACAGCATAAAAAACAAGCTGGAAAACCGCTGCTGGAAAATGTGGCACTCGTGTGTTATCACCTGGGATGGTTCTATTGTGCCCTGCTGTTTTGATAAAGACGCTACCCACAAACTGGGCAACCTTAAAACAACAACCTTTAACAACATTTGGCAAGGCGATGATTACCAACGTTTCCGTGGCTCACTCCTAAAATCGCGCAAAGAGATTGACATTTGCCAAAACTGTACTGAAGGTGGTACGGTGTGGTTGTAAAAAAGCCCCTTCAAAAATTGAAGAGGCTTTTAAATATTTTAGTTTGAGTAGTATTACATTTTCACTACAAAGCGTTTATGTACTCCGCTTGGCATTTGCAAAGCCAATACATAATTACCTGCACTAAGGCTGGTTAAATCAACTTGTGTAAAGTTAAGGCCCTTGTCGCGTTTGCCTATGGCTTCGGTATAAACCACCTTGCCCTGCATATCATACACCTGAATGGTTACAGGCTCGTTTTTATACAGGTAGTACTGAATAACCATTTGTGTTTGTACAGGGTTAGGGTACATACCAAATATAACGGCATCTGCGTTGTCTTCTTTCACCGCTGTTGGGTCGGCAGGCAGTGGTGGCGCTAATACTGGGTTAGGCCTTACACGTACCGATGGGCTGTTATTCTGACGTAAAAAACGCTCGTTGTTGTTTACATACCAGCCCTCAGAAAAGCTCATGGACGGGTTAGGCTCATCTAATGTTTCTGTTGCATAAAAATCGCCTTGGGTGCGTGTTTTATTTATGTCGATAATGGTATAGCCATGGCTGGTAACATCTACAAACTTCATGTGCGAGTTAAATGACTGGATAAGGGGTGCCCCAATGGTATTTAATAATGCAAGCTCACCATTGCCCGATGTTATACTTGAGCAAACAAACTCTACACCTGCGGAGTTGGCTCCCGAGTTTTCATCGTAACCATCAAGAGGTAAATCGTTGGCCCATGCAGTATGAATATCGCCGGTAAGTACCACCACATTTTGAATGTTGTTGTCCATAATCTTGTTATACAAACGGTCGCGGTCTGCAGGGTAACCATCCCACTGGTCAAGGTTTACCGGTTGGCCAAAGGCACGCAACGGGGCAACCATTACCTGCTGACCCAGTATTTTCCATTTAGCGGTTGTAGTATCCATTTGGTTAAGCAACCAGTTGCGTTGGTCAACACCCAATATTGTTCGGTTTGTATCTGTAAGTTCAGGAGATCCTGTAGAAAGTTGCTCATCCCTGCCCTCAAAGCGGGTGTCAAGCATCATCAGGTCAACCAAATTACCCCAACGGAAATTGCGGTAAATACGCTCAGGGGCATTAGGGTCTGGCTTGCGTACGGGCATCCAGTCAAAGTATGTTTTTAGCGCATCGTTACGGCGGGCCAACCAATCGCCTTCGCTGCCCGGTGTATGGTTTTCTGCACCATCTTTCCAGCCGTTGTTGGCAATCTCGTGGTCGTCCCAAACACAAATCCAGGGGTATTGCTGCATTGCACGGCGCAAATCGGGGTCTAGTTTGTATTGAGAGTGGCGCGTACGGTAATCGTCAAGGTTTAATATCTCATAATCCGGCTCGTGGGCTCGGTCGCCACCACCCGATCCGTATTCGTAAATATAATCGCCCACAAAAACAACGGCATCCACATCGTTACGGTTAACAATATTTGCGTGGGCGTTGTAGTATCCTGATTCATAATCCTGGCAACTCATTAGCGCAAAACGCAGGCTGTCAATATCGCCAACAGGCAACGTGCGTGTACGGCCAATTAATGAGCGTTCCGGGCCCATGTTAAACTGGTAGTAGTACCATGTATTGGCTTGCAGGCCGGTAACATCTACTTTAACACAAAAATCACTAGAGCTGTCGGTGCTGGTATTCCCATTGGCAACCACATTTGCAAAGGCGGTATCTAACGCCATGCGCCAGGTAAGGTCAACGGTACCTGTTTGGTCTGATACACGGGTCCAGATAATCACACGGTCGCTAAGCGGGTCGCCCGATGCTACGCCGTGGTAAAATGGAGCATACGCAGGGTCTACATCGGCCCTTACATCCGCATTGGGCGGATACATTTGTTGGGCGCTAAGCCCAAATACACTTGCCGTAAAGGCAGCAATAAGTATTAATTTTTTCATGGTTGACTTGATGATACCTGCAAAGCTAAGAATTAAATGCGCTGCTTGCATACCATTTTTTTCAATTAATGCATAAAGCTCATAGTATTTAATACTGATAATTATCATTTATAACATATTACCAATTTTTGTATGTTTAGTGAATGAAATTCAGGCTCTTGCGCGATGCAGTATTTATTGAGGTGTCTAACCGCCTTAAAATACCTCTTATTGCCTTTGCTATACTCATTTCTTCGTCTACCTTTTTTTACCGGTATATTACTCATTACACGTACTCTGTTATAGATTGTTTTTACATGACCATGATAACCATAACCACTATTGGTTATGGTGAGATTGTAGACCTGTCGCACTCGCCCGAAGGTCGTTTATACACCGTATTTTTAGCATTGGCCGGCATAGCGCTTGCCACCTACACAGTATCGTCGGTAATTGCAGTTGCTGTAGACGGGCGCATAAACAAAACCTATAAATATTTACAAACCATGAATACTATTGAAGAGCTGGAAGACCACTTTATTATTTGTGGTTTAGGCCGCATTGGCACCAGTATTGTTGCCGAAATGGAACTTACCAAACGCCCCTTTGTTATTATCGAACGCGATGCAAATCGTGTAAAAGCGATACAAGAAGAACACCCGCGGTGGCTTGTTATTGAGGGCGAAGCTGCCGATGATGATACTTTAACCAAAGCGGGTATTTTATATTGCGCCGGGGTTTTTGCCGCTACTAACGATGATAACACAAACCTGGTTATAAGCCTGTCGGCAAAGCAGCTAAATCACAAAGCCAGGGTTGTTTCTATGTGCAAAGACAACTCCTACATAAATAAAATAACCAAAGCCGGGGCCGACAAAGTAATATCGCCCTACCATATAGGCGGGTTGCGCATGGCATCGGAAATGGTTCGGCCCACCGTTACATCGTTTTTAGATGATATGCTGCGCGATAACGGGGTAAACTACCGCTTTGAAGAGTTTGCGTTGCCTAAGCGCTTTATTGGGCGTAGCGTGGGCGAACTTAACATTGATGAGTTTGAAGAGTCTAACTTTTTGGCCCTGCGCAAAAGTTCGGGCACAGCTATTTATAAGCCCAGTGCCGAATATGTTTTTCAAGAGGGCGATGTATTTGTTGTTATTACCAACCCACAAGAACGCCAACGTATAGAACAGTTGTTTGGGTAACGGCTGCTGTTGCAATAAACTTGAAGTATTAAATTTAGCAGGTTTATTTGGGGAATGATTAATTATAAAGCAAATGGCTAATCGCTGGGGCATACCAAAAAACGTTGAAGAATTAGTAAAGCAAAGAGACTCAAGCTGTGTATATTGCAGTACCCCTTTTACTATCCCAGCTCTTTCATATAAATCAAGGCCTACATGGGAGCATATAATTAATGATATCAGAATAAATGGTCCTGAAAATATTGCACTTTGTTGTGGATCTTGTAATGCCAGCAAAGGCCCTAAACAATTAGAAGATTGGTTAAACAGTAAATATTGTATTACAAAAGGAATAACAATAAATACTGTATCTTCTGTTGTCAGAGAATATTTAGTTAGAAAATAATTATTCCGCTAAAAATCCCTCCCCCTCTCTACGTTCGGGTACTCCCTATATTTAAAGCGAGAATAATTTGTGCGTGGGTAGTCCACGCCCGGCGCGGACACAAAATTTTGCATGGCAATTAGTGTGGTTTGCCTGTGCGAAAGCAAAATTGCAGTGTCTTTGGGCGTGGTGTCTTTTTTGGTTACTTTTTGGACAAGCAAAAAGTAATAAAGCTACATTTGCAACCTTAAACCGTAAAAATGAAAGTAGCCGTTGTAGGCGCTACCGGCATGGTAGGCGCCGTTATGTTGCGTGTGTTAGAAGAACGCAATTTTCCTGTAACAGAATTGTTAGCCGTAGCCTCTGATGCATCGGTACGCCTGGGCAAAGAGGTAACCTTTAAAGGCCAACAGTATAAGGTTGTTACCATGGACGACGCTATTGCTGCAAAGCCCGCGGTTGCTATTTTTTCTGCCGGCGGACAAACATCATTAGACTTTGCTCCCAAGTTTGCCGAAGCGGGAATTACGGTAGTAGATAACTCATCGGCATGGCGCATGGACCCTACCAAAAAACTGGTAGTTCCTGAGATTAACGCATCGGTTTTAACCAAAGAAGATAAGATTATTGCCAACCCAAACTGCTCTACCATACAAATGGTAATGGCGCTAAGCCCGTTGCACAAAAAATACGGTATTAAGCGTGTGGTGGTGTCTACCTACCAATCGGTAAGCGGCACAGGTGTTAAGGCTGTGCAACAGCTGGAGAATGAACGTAACGGCGTTGAAGGCCCTATGGCGTATAAATATCCTATTGATAAAAACTGCATTCCGCAATGCGATGTGTTTATTGATAACGGCTACACCAAAGAGGAGATGAAGATGGTAAACGAAACCCGTAAAATTTTGGGCGACGATTCTATCCGTGTTACCGCTACCGCTGTGCGTGTGCCTGTTTCGGGCGGCCACTCCGAGGCTGTTAACGTTGAGTTTGCAACTGATTTTGATATTGCCGATGTACGCTCCCTTTTAGCTGCTACACCGGGCGTTACCCTGCGCGATGAGCCTGAAAACTACATATACCCCATGCCATTGGAAGCGCATGGCAAAGACGATGTTTTTGTAGGCCGTATCCGTCGTGATGAAAGCCAGCCCAATACACTTAATATGTGGATAGTGGCAGACAACCTGCGCAAGGGTGCCGCAACCAATGCCGTACAAATTGCCGAATGCCTGTTGCAAAACGGTTTAATAGGCTAATTCCTTACATTAAGGCTTATCAACTTTATTTGTTTATCTGTTGATTATCAGCAGAATAGGCGATTTTCCTTTGCATTTTACCGTATTAAATTACATGGGTAACCCACGGGGTTTCTTTAGCCTTTTTGCCGCCTGCATATAAGATAGTTTTGGTTTTGTTAAAAAATCAACCCTTATGAAACCAGGTTTACGTTTAGTACAACAGCAAGCCCAAAAGCAAAAGCAAAAAATGAAAGCAGCATTAAAATATGCTGCAGTAGGTGTTTGCTGCGCTGCCATTGTTGGCGGTATAACATTTACATACCTTAACTTAGGACAAAGCAGCAATGCCCGTGCCGGTGTAGAAGGTGTAAAAGACCCCGTTAAGCTTCGCTTTTTTGAAGGCGAACGCCAAGGCGATGCCGTGGTGCTTAAATGGCGTACACTGATAGAAGTTGAAAACGACTACTTTACTATAGAACGTAGTGCCGACGGACAAATGTTTGAACCTATTGCCGTTATACAAGGCGCCGGCTTTAGCGAAACCCGCAAAGACTATAATTTTACTGACCCTGAGCCACTGCCCGGCAACAATGTTTACCGTTTAGGTAAAACAAACTTTGAGGGCCAAACAGTGTACTCTGATATTATTACCGTTGCCATTACCAAAGACGAGGCTGTAAGCATTATTTACGGCGGCCAAAACCCTGCAAACGGGCTAAGCGAAATTGTTTTTGATGCCGATACCAATGCCGATGTAATGGTTGTATTGAAAGATGTAACAGGCAAACAGGTGTTTACAAATATGGTTAAGCCTAACCAGGGGCGCAACTCTTATACGTTTGAAGATAAAACCAAGCTTGCTGCCGGCGTTTACTTAGTAACGGTAGAGCGCAATGGCATTAAGTCTAACGTGCTTAAGCTGGTAAAAACACACTAGAAAAACCTAATACCCCAATAAACAAAAAACCCCACTGACGTGAGTCAGCGGGGTTTTTTTATG
>JBIPNX010000068.1:0-8439 GCA_044378145.1 Flavobacteriales bacterium
TTAAAGCGGATAAAGTTTCCTTGTGAAAGGTCGCTTGTCTTTGCCATAAAAATTAATTTGGTTGCAAAGGTAACCATTTTAGGTAAAAAGGCAAAGGCTGCCAGATACTCTGCCATTCGCTTATTAATTTATCTTTGCCCTTAACACATGTTCATCTCCGGCTTTACATTCATTCGCAATGCCATTAAGTACGATTATCCTATTGTAGAGGCTATATCGTCTATACTGCCCTTGTGCGATGAAGTGGTAGTTGCCGTAGGCAATTCAGAAGATGGAACCCGTGCCTTGATTGAAAACATTGGCAGCCCAAAAATCAGGATTATTGATACCGTATGGGACGATAGCCTGCGCGAAGGCGGACGTGTATTAGCACTTGAAACACAAAAGGCATACGAGGCTATTAACCCACAAGCCGACTGGTGTTTCTACATTCAGGGTGATGAGGTGCTGCACGAGGATAGCATACCTGCTGTTAAACAAGCCATGCTTAACTATAAAGATGACACCAAGGTGGAAGGCTTGTTGTTTGATTACATCCACTTTTACGGCTCGTATGATTACGTAGGGGCTTCAAGGCGCTGGTACAGGCGCGAGGTGCGTATTGTGCGCAAGCGTGAGGGTATAGAATCGTACCGCGATGCACAGGGCTTTAGGATTGATGGGCGCAAGTTGAATGTTAAACATTGCGGGGGAATTATTCACCACTACGGCTGGGTAAAACCACCCGACAAGCAACAGGCAAAGCAGCACGCTTTTCACCGCCTATGGCATGGTGATGAATGGTTAGAGGAAAACGTGGGCAATGCTAATGAGTTTGACTACTCGCAGATAGACTCGCTGGAGCACTTTACCGGCAAGCACCCTGCCATTATGCAACCGCGCATAACCAGCACCAACTGGCAATTCAGCTACGACCCAACCAGGGGAATTAAAACACCATTAAAATATCGTGTTACGGGCTTAATAGAACGCCTTACCGGCTGGCGCATTGGAGAGTATAAAAATTATACGTTGCTATAACCCGCAGCCATTTTTTGCAGGTACTTGCCTACAATATCAAACTCCAGGTTTACCTTATCGCCCGCTTTTAAATCTTTAAAATTAGTATGCTCGTAGGTATACGGGATAATAGCAACTGAGAATGTATCTGTTCCCGAATCAACCACAGTTAGGCTAACACCATTAATGCAGATTGAGCCTTTGGCTACTGTCATAAATCCGGGTCCTTGCGGGTGCTTAAAAGAGAATAGCCAGCTACCATCGGCTTCGCGCACCTCCACACATTCGCCCATAGTATCTACATGGCCTTGTACCATGTGCCCATCAAGCCTATCGCCTACCCTAAGGCAGCGTTCTAAATTAACATTACTACCTGTTTGCAGCAACCCAAGGTTAGAACGTTTCAGCGTTTCGTCAATAGCGGTAACAGTATACTGATTATCGTTAATAGCAACCACTGTTAAGCACACCCCGTTATGCGCCAGGCTTTGGTCAATTTTCAATTCGTGCGTAAAAGGGCATTCAACTGTAATATCAATATTACTGCCTTGTGGCTTTATGGCTGCCACTTTGCCCATTGCTTCTATAATTCCGGTAAACATATTCTGATTAATCGTTAACAGGCTCTACCATTATCAACTCAACATACCCTGCAATTTTACGGGGCACAATGCCATAGAGCGTAATTTCATTCACCTCGCAAACATAGTAATAAGTACCCGATGAACATGCTTTATCGCCATTATCTATAGTGCCTTTCCATAATATATCAGCATTCTTAGTGCCAAATACTTTATTGCCCCAGCGGCTGTAAATGGTCATATCTATGCTTTGCACATACTTGTATGGGAATGGCCTGAACACATCATTTACGCCATCGTTGTTTGGGGTAAATATGTTAGGTAACGTATACGTTGGACAGTTATCTACACACCACTCGTGCGATGGCTCGCTTTCATTACCAGCCGAATCGGTGGCTGTCACATAGTAACAACCCGCTACCGATAGTAAGTTACTATGCAGGAATGATGTATCGTTAGGAGCAAAAGTGCTTATCACAGTATAGGGCAAATCGAACCGTTCTTTATAATACAGTTTATATTCGATGATTTCATCAGAACAAGCCAATGCCTGCGGATGCCAGCTAACGGTGTTCTCATCATTCTCGCACGACGAGGATACGGTAATTATTGGCGGACAAGGCGCAATAGTATCTAATGGCGTAGCACACACCTCCTGCGATAAATTCTCAATAGGGTTAACAAACCCGCTGGCTGAGTAGGCTCCAATGCTTTTGATATAATAGCAGTATTGCGCACCATTGGTTAGCCCTGCATCAACATACGTACTAGCCGATGTTGTATCTAAAAATACAAAGTTGGGCTGGCTTGGTGCTTTGCGGTAAACCTCGAATAAGGTAATATTCCAAGGTACGTTAAATGCCCACGATAGCTGGCATTCATTATCAGCAGGAACCACAATCAAAAACACCGACGACGCAACGGTTGACGAACCCATTTTAAAACGGTTGCCGGGAGTATTATTTATTAAATCGATACGGTATGAGTAAGGGCTGTTGATAGTGTTCAAACCTGCATCATTGTAGATAGTATCATTCAGGCTGAATAGGGAATCAATCAATACCGGGTTAGTAAAATCAAACCCTTGTCCACGATAAATATGGTAAATGTATGGGCCGGGGGCGGCAACTGTATTTATTTGGGTAGGCTTACTCCATGCTACATACATAGTTCCCGCAGCTCCATCGGTAGCGGTTACACTGGCATTGGTAATTACGGGGATATCTTTCACCAGTTCAGAGCAAACCTCTACTGATGCATAGCTCTCGGCCCCGTCAGGGAAAACAGCCACAATCATATAGCAATAGTCGGTACCGTGGTTTAAACCTGTTCCGTTGTTGTTATCTACAAATACGGTATCAATAATACTATCGGTAGTAGCAATTAAGGAATAGCCCGTATAAGCAGGCACGCCTGTTTCGCAAGGCCCATGGTTGTATCCAAAAAATCCTTCGCGACGGTAAATTTTATAGCCGGTAACATTATCGCAGGTATGCTCGGCCCAGCTTACCACCATGGTGCTACCAACAGGGTTTACCGTCAGGTTTTGCGGTGCAGGGCCTACAACGGTTATCAGCACAGTTTCTATATCAACCAGGTTAATGGGTATTGCATTATCCTGTGCTTTAAGGCTGATTTGATAGGGCTGCTTGCGCACATGTGCACAAACGGTTTGCCATGTCAGTGTATCAGTGTACGGAACATTTACCGTAACAGGCGCCAGTATTTGGGGTGCGGGATTTAGTAAAAATGGCCCACCCGATGCCAATAGGGTAACCATGTCGTTATCAGGATCGGTGATGGTAAAGGGTAAAACAAGTTCAGTGCCTGCCTCTACACAAATCTGGTTTTGAGTAGTTATAACCGGTGGGCTGTTATCACAGTCGAGCACACGTATCTGCATATCGCGCACTACCGAGCCTACCAAGACACCATCGCGCCATTCTTCAATTAATATGGCAACATTAAACTCTCCAAGGCTTTGGGGAGAGTCCCATACCATATCGCCTGTAAAGGCATCAATAGAAAACGAAACGTTGGCCTGCGGAAAAGTAAATCCGGGAATGGACAAACCACCTTCTCCCCTGCACTCAATAAGTTTATAAGCCAGGCTATCGCCATCCAAATCAAACGCCCCGGGATTGTGGATAAACATCTTATCCACGCAGGCATCATCTATTGGCGGGTTTAACAGTATAGGCGATGAGTTAAAGCCTGTAAAAGGGTTTATAACCAACGTAGTTTGCACATAAAACGGCACGTTGATAGAGTTGGGAATATTCACAACCCCACCATTACGGTTAGGGTCTTCAAAATACATAATGTAGGTATCGGCTCCGGGGTAGGTATGGGTACCCACATAGCGGTTTACCTTGGTATCGTTACCCACAGGTGTTTCGCTTACACGGTCTAACGAGTCGGCAGAGTTATCGCCCCAGTTCAGGAGTAAACGGGGCCTGTCGGCCGGGCTCGATATTTTGGTATAGGTAACAATGGTAACCTCGTAGGTAAAAGAGCCAATCTGGCGATAGGTAATTTCGCCCGCACGGTTATGGGTAGCCTGTGCAGTATGCACCGCACCAACAAGCAGAAAAAATAAAGCTATATATCTTACCAAAACGCGCATCAGCCCTTATAACTCAAATTAAGCCGTTATGTTGTAAAGATAGGGAGAAAAACAAAATACTGCCCTTTTCGTTAGTATGTTACTTAAGCAATTATTATATTTGCATTAGAAGAATGAAAAAATCGGGAATCATAGCGTTGGTTTTGCTTTACACCCTTGCGGTTGTAGGCATTAACTTTTCGGTGCATTATTGCGGCGAGCGTATTGATTCTGTGAGTATTGGAGCTAAAAAAGACAAATGCTGCTGCGGTACCGAAAAAGACGATTCTTGCTGCACAACCAAGACCATTAAAGCCAAGGTAAACGATACCCATACCCCCGGCAACAAACAAAAAATAACCCCTCCTATTGCTGTTCCTGTAAATACAGACAGCGCTTTAACACCGGTAATTCCAACCTCAAGGATATACCAAAACGAGATTGAAAGGGCTAACCCACCTCCGCCGGGTATTGCCCTCTATTTGCGTAACCGCAACATACTGATTTGATTTTTAAGACCCCTGCATTACAGGCGTAGCATGCTATGGCCTGTGGTTTAGTATTTATCTTAAAAATTATTTAAAAATGAAAACGTTGAAATTAAAAGGCATAATAGCCTTAGTTATAGCGGTACTAATAAGCACCGCAACATTTGCGCAAACCACCTCTAACCTTTTAACAAAAGGAACGTTCAAAGTATCAGGCAATTGCGATATGTGCAAAAAGCGCATTGAAACGGCTGCCCTAACCACCAAAGGCGTAAAAACCGCTACCTGGGACGATGCCACACAAACAGTAACCGTAACCTACAAATCCGATAAAACATCGGAACAAGTAATAGGACAAAACATAGCAAAAGCAGGGTACGATAACGACCATGCCACCGCCGAACCCGGGGCATACAATAAACTGCCCGCCTGCTGTAAATACACACGCGACAAAAAGTAACCTAACCAAAAACTACTTTTTGTATGAGAAAAATCCTTGTAGTACTATGTACTATTGGCTTACCATTTTTAGGGTTTGCCCAACACACAATTTCCGGCAGCGTATTTAACGCTAAAGGAAACTCCCCTTTGCCCGGAGCGGTAATAAAAGCTCCGTTAAACGGCAATGCTGTTGTTAGCGATGTTAACGGCCTGTTTAGCATAGTTGCTGATAGTGCTGAACAGACGCTAATTACCACCTTTGTTGGCTTTATGGCCGATACACTAAAAATCACCTCTGCTACCTCATCGGTTACCATACTTTTAAAAGAAGGGAAACAGTTGGGCACGGTAACTGTTAAGGGGAATGATAAGTCGACTTATGTATCGGGAATCAACCCTATTAAAACACAGGTAATGACCGAGGATGAGCTGGAAAAAGCCCCATGTTGTAACCTATCAGAGAGTTTTGAAACCAACCCATCAGTCGATGTAAACTACGGTGATGCCGTTACAGGCACCCGCCAGATTCAAATGCTGGGACTGTCAGGAGTATACAGCCCTGTACAGGTAGAGAATATCCCCTACTCACGTGGGTTAGCTGCTACCAGTGGCCTGGGATTTATTCCCGGCCCTTGGATAGAGAGCATACAGGTTTCTAAGGGAGCAGGCAGCGTAGTAAACGGTTACGAAAGTACTACCGGCCTTATAAACGTAGAGCTTAAAAAGCCCGAGAGCAGTGAAAAGTTATATCTGAACGGTTACGTAAACAGCATGATACGTTCGGAGGGTAACCTTAATCTGGCTAAGCGAATTGACAGCGCATGGAGCACCGGCCTGTTATTGCATTTTGATGGCTGGCAAAGAGAACTGGACATGAACGGCGATGGCTTTATGGAAATGCCACTTAGTACCAATTATGCCCTTGTTAACCGTTGGAAATACCAAGGCAAAAGAGGTTTTGAAAGCATGTTCGGTATTAAGGCCATCTACGACCGCCGCAGTGGCGGGCAGCTGGGTTTCAGGCCGAAAGATGATAAGCTATCTACCCAAACATGGGGCTTTGATATGCAGACCCAACGCTACGAGGTTTTTGCTAAAAACGGCTATGTATTTCCTAATCTGGACGGACATAGCATTGGTACCATTATATCGGCAACGTACCATAAGCAAAACAACTTCTTTGGCTTACGCACGCTTAACCAGCAACAACGTTCCTTATATGCTAACTTTATATACCAGGGCGAAATTACAGAAAAGCAAACCTTTAAAACAGGCCTAAGCTTTTTGTATGATAACATAAGCGAAACCTTTGTAGGACAAGATTACTTAAGGAAAGAAATTGTACCCGGCGCATTTTTAGAATATACCTATAACAACGACGACCGTTTTGTAGTAGTAGCAGGTGGACGTGCCGATTATCACAACCTGTTTGGCTTATTCTTTACCCCCCGCCTACACATTAAATACAATGTAACCGAACTGTTTATTGTGCGCCTTTCGGGCGGACGTGGGCAACGTACCGCAGGGGTATTTGCCGATAATATGGGCCTGCTTGCCAACAACAGGCAATGGGTTATTAATGGCAATGGTGGGCAGGCTTACGGCCTACAACCTGAGGTTGCATGGAACTATGGTGCCAACCTTACCTGGGGCTTCTTTATAGGACAGCGCGATGCTACATTCAGCCTTGACTTTTACCGCTCAGACTTTATGAACCAGATTGTTGTTGATATGGAAAATCCACAACTGGTACAGTTTTATAACCTACAAGGCTCATCGTATTCAAACAGCACACAGGCACAGTTTGATTTTCAACCTTTAGAGCGTTTTGATGTGCGTGTTGCTTACCGTTATTTCGATGTAAAGACCCAATACACCACAGGCCTGTTGCAACGCCCATTTGTAGCCAAGCACAGAGCATTTATCAACCTGGGCTATAAAACTCTTAATGAGAAATGGAAGTTTGATTTTACGGCACAGTGGTTTGGGCCAAAGCGCATACCATCTACTACTGCCAGTCCGGAGGTTTATCAAATGCCGGTACAATCGCCTAACTACTTTATTTTAAATGCGCAGGTAAGCCGCACATTTAACCGTTGGGATGTATATGTAGGGGCAGAAAACCTGACCAACTTCCACCAGCACAATTTAATAATCGATTCGCAAAACCCGTTTGGGCAATACTTTGATGCATCACTTGTATGGGGGCCAACTATAGGACGAATGTTCTATGCCGGTTTCCGCTTTAAAATAGATTACGAATAACACGAATAAAAAAGGGGGCTTAAGCCCCCTTTTCTTTTATACCGCGTAAGTAACTTTTGCTTTCTCTGCCTGTTTCATAAACGGCAGTAACCATACTGTAGTAATACCTAAATACAATAACGCACCCGAGGCACTCGCCCATAGTGGCACAGTATTTTGCAATGCTACAACCATAATAACAGATGCCGTAATATTCTTAGCTATCTCCATTACAAAAGCCCAGCGGCGCATATCGTTAAGCCCGCCAATGTTGGTAATAGAAAGCACTACCAAAAACACCGGGCCTGTAACTGTTAGCAAATCCCACTCTTTAGATTTTAACAGTACAAACACCGCAAATGCCAACGCCAGTACAAACTGAATTAAGGCATAGGCATTTAACCCAAACGGCACTTCTGTGTCGTACTTAATTACATTCTTAGGGTCAATCTTTACACTCTTATAGGGTGGCAGATTAGCAGGCCTCCAACCGGGAGGTTTAAACCACACAGCAAATTTGTCTTTCCAGCTTTTGGCATGCCATGCATCATACATCAAATCGTAAAACGATTCAAAATTGGCCCATAAGGGATTCCAACTGTTTAATGGTTTGGTAATGCCGTACACTACCTCTTCACCCTCGGGCTCAAAGGTGCCAAACATCTTATCCCAGATTATTAAAGCCCCTGCATGGTTACGATCTATATACTGTGGGTTTTTACCGTGGTGTACTCGGTGGTGAGACGGGGTATTCATAAACCACTCCAACGGGCCTAATTTGCCTACCGCACGGGTATGTAAAAAGTATTGCCACAATAAGTTTAAGGCTGATACCACAAGGAACATTTCTAACGGGAAACCTGCAAATGCCATAACCAGATAAAACGGCCATGAGAATAAACCCTGAAAAGTACCCTGGCGCAAAGCGGTAGAAAGGTTATACTCCTCGCTGCTGTGATGTACCACATGCGATGCCCAAACCACATTTACCTCGTGGCTAATGCGGTGGAACCAATAGTATAAAAAGTCGAAAGCAAGGAAAGCGATAACATACCACAATATATTTTCAGGTATGGCAGGT
>JBIPNX010000069.1:0-8435 GCA_044378145.1 Flavobacteriales bacterium
TTAACGACGAAGGTATTGTAGATAAAGACAACGACGAGTTTTTAGCATTGATAGGTTCTATACGTGACGTGTCGGTAAACATTATCCGCCAGTCGCCGCAAATACCTACCGAGGCTTCTTTTGCTATAAAGAATATTGAGAGCCCATCGTTCCTTATTAACTTTATCTCATCGAACATGCAGGCTGCCGTTGGCGACAAGCAAGAGATACTGGAGATACGCGACCTGCGCCGCCGTGCCGAGAAAATTCTTGGCCTGCTTACCAAAGAGCTGCAAATGCTGGAACTGAAAAACCAGATACAGAACAAGGTTAAGACTGATATAGACCAGCAACAAAAAGAATACTTCCTTAACCAACAGCTAAAGCAGATACACGAAGAGCTGGGGTTAAACAATACCGATAAGCAGATATCGGACCTGCGCGAGCGTGCAGCCAACATGAAGTGGAAAGAGGAAGTTGGCGCTGTATTTAAACGTGAGGTTGACAAGCTGCAACGCATGAACCCAATGGCGGCTGAATTCAGCATGCAGATGAACTACTGCGAACTGTTGCTTGACCTGCCCTGGGGTGTTAAAACCGACGATAATTTTGATTTAAAACGCGCTAAGAAAATACTGGACCGCGACCATTTTGGTTTAGAAAAAGTAAAAGAGCGCATACTGGAATACCTTGCTGTTATTAAGCTGAAAGGCGGCAGCATGAAATCGCCCATACTGTGTTTATACGGCCCTCCGGGGGTTGGTAAAACATCTTTAGGCAAAAGCGTAGCCGAGGCATTAGGCCGTAAATACATCCGCATGTCGCTGGGGGGTTTGCACGATGAGGCTGAGATACGCGGTCACCGCAAAACATACATTGGCGCAATGCCGGGCCGCATTATTCAAAACCTGCGCAAAGCCCAATCCTCAAACCCGGTGTTTGTATTAGACGAGATTGATAAACTGGGTAACAGCTACCAGGGCGACCCATCGTCGGCCCTATTAGAGGTACTTGACCCTGAGCAAAACTCATCGTTCTACGATAATTTTATTGAGGTTGATTTTGACCTGAGTAACGTAATGTTTATTGCTACGGCCAACAGCCTGTCTAACGTGCAGCCTGCGTTGTTAGACCGTATGGAGATTATCAACGTATCGGGCTATACCATTGAAGAGAAAGTAGAAATTGCCCATACGCATTTACTGCCTAAGCTTATTGCCGACCATGGCATACCCAAAAGCAAAATAACCATCTCTAAAAAGATAATTGAGAAGATTGTAGAGGGCTATACCAGCGAGAGCGGGGTGCGTAACCTGGAAAAGAAAATGGCTAAGGTGTTCCGCGCTGTGGCACGCCACATTGCTATGGAAGAGGCCTACAACGTAAAAGTTGACGAAGCCTTTTTAGATAAAGTACTTGGGCCGCCTATACAAAAAGAGGTGTACCAGAATAACGATGTTGCCGGTGTGGTTACAGGCCTTGCCTATACCCCCGTTGGTGGCGCTATATTGTTTATTGAGGTAGCACTTAGCCAGGCAACTGGCAAAGGCGGCAAGCTTACGCTTACCGGTAACCTGGGCGATGTAATGAAAGAAAGCGCTGTTATTGCGCTTGAATACCTTAAAGGCCACTTTACAGAATTTGGCATTCCGGCTGAAGCTTTTGATAACTGGAATGTGCACGTACACGTGCCCGAAGGCGCTACGCCTAAAGACGGCCCTAGTGCGGGTGTAACTATGCTAACAGCATTAGCATCGGCGTTTACGCAGCGTAAGGTGAAGAAACAACTGGCTATGACAGGTGAGATTACCCTGCGTGGCAAGGTGTTGCCTGTAGGCGGCATTAAAGAAAAGATACTGGCCGCTAAGCGTGCGGGCATTAAAGAGGTTATTCTTTGCGAAGACAACCGTAAAGACATTGCCGAGATTACCACTACCTATATCTCTGACATGAAGTTCCACTATGTACGCACCATGAGTCAGGTACTGGAACTAGCGTTGATGAAAGAGAAAGTCAAGAACCCGTTGCCGATTGATAAGGTAAAAGTGAAAAATTAAAAATTAATTGAAAGCCCTGACGATAAAAATGTCGGGGCTTTTTTATTTATTAATACAAAACCGCCAACCCTAAGGGTTGGCGGTTTATGTTGTGACGTCTGGAAACGCTATGCACCGTTGTGTCTGGCTTTAAGGCCATCATGTATGGTGCACTCTATTGTCTCCTCTGTCAGTTCTGGTATTGCTTTTACTACTGGTTTATTAGTAACACAATTAAAAACAAGATTGTTTTAAAGTTCTTTATTAAGCCCTTTCTTATAAACTTCTAATGCACGGTTACGTGCCCAGGCATGTTCTACAATGGGTTTAGGGTAAACAAAAGGGTCGTCAAATTCCGGTACCCAACGGCGGACGTATTCCAGCTTAGGGTCAAACTTCTCGGTTTGCAGTTGCGGACTAAACACACGGAAATACGGTGCTGCATCGCAGCCTGTGCCTGCTGCCCATTGCCAGTTTCCGTTGTTAGCTGATAGCTCAAAGTCTAAGAGCTTGCGGGCGAAATAGGCTTCGCCCCAACGCCAGTCAATAAGTAAATGCTTGGTTAAAAAGCTGGCAACAATCATGCGTACGCGGTTGTGCATAAAACCCGTTTCGTTTAGTTCGCGCATGCCTGCATCAACTATAGGGTAACCGGTACGGCCCTCGCACCAAGCGGCGAAATGCTCCTCGTTATTCACCCATTGGATATTGTCGTATTGGGGCTTAAACGCATGGCCTACCACATTGGGAAAGTGCCATAGTATCGTCATAAAAAACTCGCGCCATATAAGCTCGTTCAGCCATGTTTGGTTGTGGGCTTGCGCAAAAGCCACCAGTTGGCGAATACTAACCGTACCAAACCGCAGATGAACACTTATGCGTGTAGTTCCCTCTACTGCCGGCAGGTTGCGGGTATCGTGGTAGTGCTGTACAATAGTAGTATCGGGGGTATTAGAAGGTAATACTGTACCCGTTGGTACAAAGCCCATGCTATCTAAAGTTGGTACTTCAAAGGGCTTGGTGACCTTTAAAAAATTGGCAAAGTATTTTTCTGTGGGATAAGGCTTAACATAAAAGCTGTTCAACTTTTCCTTCCACTTCCTGCTAAAAGGTGTGTAAACCGTATACGGCTTACCATCATCTTTTAGTATCTCATTCTTCTCAAAAACTACCTGGTCTTTAAAAGTGTTAAACGAAGCATTAGCATCCTCCACCAACCTCTTAATTTCCTCATCACGTCTGGTTGCATAAGGTTCATAATCATGATTAGTATAAACCGCATTTACCCTATATTGTTGCAATAATTGGGCAAATGCTTCTTTGGGTGTTGAGTAAAAAACCTGCAACGAAGTTCCCAGTGCTTTTAACTCATTACTAAGCTTAGCAACATATTGGTGAATAAACTCAACCCTGCGGTCGTTTTTATCTTCCAGCTTATCCAGTATAGAAGTATCAAAAATAAAGATAGGGAGAACATTGGTATGCTTGCTTAATGCACGGTACAGGCCGGCATTATCGCTAAGCCGTAAATCGCGCCTAAACCAGAATACGGTAACCGGTTGTTTTTCCATTATAGCAAGCGCAATTTAGCCATACCACCATCAACAGCCAATGTTTGGCCTGTAACCCAACCCGATTGTGGCGAAAGCAGGTATAATGCCGCCTGTGCCATATCTGCCGGCGTACCTACCCTGTTTAGTGGATGGCGCTTTGCCGATGCCTCGCGCTTTTCCGGCGATGCCAGTAACTTTTCGGCCAAAGGGGTATCTGTTAACGATGGGGCTATGCAGTTAAAACGGATGTTTGCAGATGCATATTCTGCCGCTAGCGAGCGTGCCAAGCCCTCAACAGCCGCCTTAGCCGATGCTATAGATGCATGGAAGGGCATACCTGTTTGCGCCGCTACGGTGCTAAACAAGACAACTGATGCACCTTGAGCCGCTTTTAGCGCATTTACAGATTGGCGTAGTGTGCGTATAGCACCAAGTACATTCAGGGTATATTCTAAAAGGAAATCATCGTCGGTAAGGCGGTTAAAAGGCCTTAGGTTAATGCTGCCGGGGCAATAAGCCAAGCCATGCAACACATCGGGTAATCCGGAAATAGCAAACTCTTTTGTTGATGCATCGCCCTTTATAAAAATAAGATTATCGTTGTAGGGCAGGTTACGATTGGTGCGTGCTACCACATATACTGTATGGCCTTCGGCTAGTAGCGATGTAGTTAATTCCAGACCAATGCCCGATGTGCCACCTACTATTAAATAATTCATTGAGAACAGTTTTGGCTCTCTAACAAGCAGGCAGCCAAATGGTTTAAATCAGGGGGCAGAGGTCAGTAGTCAGACAATGCCAAATTATGTATTATAAACTTTCAGATTTCAATTTTCAACTTTCAGATAACTATCCACCCGCTTTCTTTACCCCGTAGCCTGCTGCTTTTAGAATATCATGCACCTTATCGCGCATATCGCCCTGGATAACAATCTCTCCGTCTTTGCTGGTACCACCTACCCCACACTTGCTTTTCAGCAGTTTCTCCAGGTCTTTCAAATCATCATCGGTACCCACATACCCTTTAACCAGAGTTACGGTTTTGCCTTTGCGGCTTTTACTGTCGCGCCACACACGCAGGTCTTGCTGCGCAGGCGGAAGGGTTTCCTGGTTATTCTCTTCGCTCTCTATATTAAAATCGGGATTTGTAGAGTATACAAATCCCGAGGTATTCTTGTTCTTGTTTGACATGTTACTTCATGTATTTATCCTGCACATCGTTAAACGATGGGAAGGCGTTGTAATGCCATTTCGCAATCACTTTACCGCCTTTAAACAGTATCAAGCCGGGGTTTGAACGGATAGCTCCTTTCAGCGGGGTATCATCGGTACAACGGTAAAAATCAAACGCCAGTTGGTTGTGGTGGCGGTAATCTTCAATCATGTTCCAATCGCTATTGGTAAGTCCGATGAACGATACCTTATTCTTCTCAGCTAAGCCTGCAAAGTCCCTTATTTTAACAACAGCCTTGTCCGATGCCTTGTCTAAATGCGTATAGAACAAAATAAACTGATAGTTAACGTTGCCAATAAACTGGTCGGTAAAGTTGTTATTGTCTTTATCTACAATATCTATTGCAACAGATAGTGGCAATAGTTTCTTCTCTGTAGTATCAGCCTTAGGCTCTACACGGTCTACAAAGGTATGGTTAGTGTAGAAGGCTGTATCGGCAGCTGCAGCTTTGGTAAGGCCATCCATAGTAAGCTCTACATTTTTGCCGGTAGCGTTGTTTTTGTAGATAAACTTCATTTCGCCCATTTTCTTCTTCTGCTCGTCCATATAAGCTTTGCGTTGGTCCATAATGTTATGGCCTACGGCAAACTCACTGCTTTTGTAATCCATGTGGATTGGCAGGTAAGCAAAAGTGTATAGCGGGAACGCAAACGATACCAAAGTAAAAAGCACTACCAATACATTATCGTACTTAGGTTTCCTTATTATTGGGTTGATGTACTTTTTACCAATGAGTATTATGAGGATAAGCACAAGTAAAATCAAATCTTTGTAGAACGATCCCCATGCTTTAAGCGGAATAACATCGCCAAAGCAACCGCACTCTTTTATATAGCCTGTGTAGGCCGAGTAGAAGGTTAGGAAAGTGAAGAACACTATTAACGCCAGCAGCGCCCAACTGTTCCATTTTATGCGCGAGCCTGATAAAAGCATCAAGCCCTGTAGTATTTCCAGGCCGGTAATAAATATGGCCAGAAATATGCTGATGTTTTCAAACCAGGCTAAAGGGCCCCAGATATGCTCGCCAAATACGCTAAAGTATTCGTCTAGTTTGTAAGAGAAACCTATAGGGTCGTTAGCTTTTATAACGCCTGAAAAAATAAATAAAAGGCCAACTAAAACGCGGGCTACCTGGGTAATTATCTTCATATTCAATTAGTTTTAAAACAAAACAAGATTTCTGCAATCCGAAATGGACTGCAAAAATCTTGCAAATTTTTCAATATCAGCTAAAAAATTAACCAACAAGCTGTGCATCCATTGTTATCTCTGCGTTTAGCAGTTTAGATATGGGGCAGTTTTCTTTAGCGTTTGTGGCTGCGGCGGCAAATTGCTCGGCGCTCATTTCGGGCACATCTGCCTTAACCTCTAAATGTATTTTGGTTACTGCACCCCCTTCAAACGTAACGCTGGCTTTGGTGTCTATTGATGATGGGGTAAACCCTGCCTCGCCAATAACAAAGCTCAGCTTCATGCTGAAGCAACCGGCGTGGGCCGCGCCAACAAGTTCTTCGGGGTTAGTACCCACACCCTGCTCAAAACGCGAGCCGAAAGAGTATTGAGTCTCGTTTAATACTGTGCTTTGTGTGCTCAGGTGGCCTTTGCCTTCTTTGCCCGATCCTTCCCAATGGGCGGTAGCTGTCCTTATCATGCTTTAAATATTTTTGTGTTTGAATTAGTAAGACCAAATTAAGTCAATATTGTTTACAAAGAGAAAAAACACATTGCGCCAAATTTTGTTACTTAGCCATATGCCCGCCAACCTGATAGAATTTACCGATTTAGGCCTTTATGTGCCCGAGGCCAATGTGTACATAGACCCGTGGCGGGCGGTAGACAAAGCCATTATTACCCACGGCCACAGCGACCATGCCCGCATTGGGCACAAATGGTACCTTACCCACCGCCAAAATGTGGCCATACTAAAACATAGGCTAGGCGCAAACATCAATGTATCGTCGGTGGAGTTTGGGGAGGCGTTTATGATTAATGGTGTAAAGTTCTCTCTGCACCCTGCAGGGCATGTGTTGGGTTCGTCGCAAGTGCGGGTAGAAAGTAAAGGGCGGGTTTGGGTTTTCTCGGGCGACTATAAAACAGCCAACGACGGGATAAGCGGAATGTTTGAGCCTGTTAAGTGCCACGCCTTTATTACCGAGTCTACTTTTGGTATGCCGGTATTTAACTGGAAACCGCAACAAGAAATTTTTAACGATATAAACCGCTGGTGGAATAAGAATAAGGAAGATGGAAAGGTGAGCCTTATATCAGCCTATTCATTAGGCAAAGCACAACGTATTATTGCCAATGTCGATTCCTCAATCGGCCCCATATTTACCCACGGTGCTGTTGAGCCAATTAACGAGATTTACCGTGCCGAAGGTGTTGCCCTTCCGCCCACAACCAAAGCAGGTGCTGAGCACACAAGCAAAGACTTTAAAGGGGCATTGGTAGTCGCCCCGGGCTCGGCATTTAATACGCCCTGGGCCAATAAGTTTAAGCCAATATCAACAGCGATAGCATCTGGCTGGATGAACCTGAGGGGAGCCAAACGCTGGCAGGCTGCCGACAGGGGTTTTGTCCTTTCAGACCACGCCGACTGGACAGGCCTTATCAGCGCCATAAAAGGAACAGGCTGCGAGAGTGTGTATATAACCCACGGCTATACTTCTGTATTCTCACGCTGGTTGCGGGAACACGGGTACGATGCCCATGAGGTTAAAACCTTGTATGGAGAGGAGAATGAAGCGCCTGAAGTTATTGAGGTAACCCCTGAAAAAACTTAACAATGCTAACTATCCCTATTATCAGCACCAACGATAATACAATGTAGCGGAAGGTTTTTTGGTTGATTTTATCTACCAGCCATTTGCCAATAAAGTTGCCTGCTAATGATAGTACTATTACCGGAATGATATACCCCAAAGCACCCTCTATCATTGGTTTTTGAATAAGGTACACCACAAAGCGGCTGGCATCAACCCCTAAATCTATAAATGCAGATGTGGCTATAAAGGCGCTTACATTTAAATCGTATGCCGAAAGGAATAAGCCCCTGATTGCCCCGCCTGTGCCTAAAAAACCGGCAACAAATCCGGATATACCTCCGCCCACAGCCGCATTAGTGCGGGTAGGCTTAACTACCAAATTAGGCTTAAGCAACAGGAATAACGACAAGCCACTTAAGAAAGCACCCAATACTCCTTCTGCAATATAATCGGCTAAAAAGCCCGATAGTAAAGCACCTACAATAACCGCAACAACACTGGGTATGCCAAAGTTTACAAGCAGTTGCTTTAATAAACCTTTGCGGAATAAGACCACCTTCCATAAGTTACTCACCACATGTATGGCAGCTGTAAATAGCAACGCCTGTTGAAAGCCAAAATAGTAGGTAATAATGGGCACTAATAATATAGAAGAACCAAAGCCCCCAAGGGTTCCAAGCACTTCGGCAACAAATAATAATATGTAAAACGTAAGATGCTCCAATAGAGATAAGTATATAGTCCTAAATATAAGGTAAACATACTTACTTTTGGATGCCCTCAAAATGATTCTAATCATATCAATGCATAAACTTTTAAAAGTAAAAACTGTTTTTTAGGCTGCTATGAAGCGCTTTGCACAACTATA
>JBIPNX010000070.1:0-8410 GCA_044378145.1 Flavobacteriales bacterium
CCGTATGTTTATTGCTGCCTATGTAGGCGATGTTAGGCTGATTGATAATATGGGCTTATAATACTTTTAGTTTTCCGCTTTTAGTTTTTCACTTACCTTTGTAACGCAATGCAGATAGAAGTATTAAAATCTAAATTACACCGTGTACGTGTAACACAAGCCGAGCTTAATTACGTTGGTAGCATAACCGTTGATGAAGACTTGATGGATGCTGTTAACTTTATTGAAGGCGAAAAGGTTCAGGTAGTAAACATTAACAATGGCGAGCGTTTAGAAACGTACGTTATTAAAGGCGAACGTGGCAGCGGTATGATATGCCTTAATGGCCCTGCGGCACGCCGCGTGGCGGTAGGCGATTTGCTTATTGTTATGTCGTACGCGTTAATGGATTTTGAAGAAGCTAAAACTTTTCAACCGTGGTTGGGTTTCCCCAACAGCGATACCAATAAATTAAATAAATAAGCCATTGAATAAAACACTTGCTGCAGTATTAAGGTACTTTGTATTTGCCGGTATAGCAGCTGGTTTGTTGTGGTATATTTTTCATGGCCAGGATCTGGGCCAACTAGTAGAATCGGCAAAACAGGTTGATTATTATTGGATACTGGCATCAATGGCTGTATCGCTTCCGGGTTATGTAATCCGCGCCAAGCGCTGGAATTTATTGTTAGAATCGCTGGGTTATAAAACCACATTACTCAATTCGTCAAAAGCAGTAGGCATAGGCTACTTTGCAAACCTGGCTTTTCCGCGTTTAGGAGAGGTGCTGCGTTGTACCGTTTTAAACCGCACTAATAAAATACCCCTTAATACCCTTATAGGTACCGTAGTTGCAGAGCGCACAATAGACGTAATATGCCTGCTCATACTTATTGTTACGGTAGTTGCTTTGCGTATTGAAACTTTGGGCCAATACCTTATAACTAATTTTTTTAACCCTATGGGCGAGAAGATTGGCAAACTGGCCTCAAGCCCTTTGTTTATAGGCGCAGCCATTATAGGTATTGTATTAATTATAATAGGCTTTAGGCTGCTTATTACCAAAACTAAATTTGGTGCCAGGGTTAAGAGTTTTGTTGCTGATTTTACATCGGGGCTTTTATCTGTTTTCCGCCTAAAAAAAATCGGACAATTTTTAGTGCTTACATTTTTAATGTGGACAGTTTATTTTGGAATGATGTATGTATGCTTCTTTGGCATACCGCTGGTTTCAACGCTGGATATTGTTGATGGGCTTTTTCTTTTTGTTATGGGTAGTATTGGCATGGCTGCTCCAACACCCGGAGGCACCGGTACATACCATTTAGCAGTTGTTGAAGGCTTTAAATTGATAAATCTAAGCGCACAACAGGGTCTGGTTTTGGCAACCGTATTTCATTTATCGCAAGTAGCAACCACCTGCATTGTAGGTGTTACCAGTGTGCTAACATTACCTAAAAAAATAATCAGTGGACAAGCTTCAAATACTAAAGAACAAGATATTTAGTCTTGACAATTTGCTCCGCAATGCCCTTGTATGGCGTTTTAGAGGAGATAAAATTGTATTTACTAATGGTTGTTTCGATATAATTCACCGTGGGCATATAGAGTACCTTGCCCAGGCTGCAAGCCTTGGCAACAGGCTGATTATTGGCTTAAATACAGATAGTTCGGTAGCTGCCCTTAAAGGCCCTAACCGCCCGGTAAACGATGAGCAGACACGCGCCGAGATATTGGCAGCCTTTGGCTTTGTTGATGCAGTTGTTCTTTTTAGCGAAGAAACCCCAATAGACCTAATTACCGCAATTAAGCCTGATGTACTGGTAAAAGGAGGTGATTATAAGCCAGATACCATTGTGGGTGCCGATATTGTTAAAACAAATGGAGGCAGGGTGGAGGTTATTTCTTTTGTAAACGGCTTTTCTACCACATCAATAATTAACAAAATATTGGCAAAAGGCTAATTTTGTTAATAAGGCGCAATTGTTATATATTTACAGTCTGTATAGTGTGCTATGAAGAGATTTTTACAAACCATAACCATATTACTTGTTGCACTAGTTGTTGTAACAGGGTTTAGTGCATGTAAGCGCACCAAAGCTGTGTTGCCGGGTACCTGGCGATTAGAAAGGCTTAAAACATCTAACCTGCCATACGAGTATTGGATTTTTCAGGATGGCGAAGTTAGAATATGCACAGATCCTAATGGTAATAACACTATTGGTGTTGGTAGCTATGTGTCTACCAGTAGCCGTATTACAATGGATTTTGAGGGGGGCAATTTTAATTATTACGACGGCAAATGGCGTGTAATTGATATTGACGACGAAATTATGCGAATTGCCAACTTTGATAATGGTGGTATGCTTACCCGCGAGTTTATCAAAATAGAATAATCTTTTCCTTTCTCCGCCTTAACTTTCATCTTTCAGTTTTCACCTTTCAACTAGTATGAGTAAGGCTAAAACCACTTTTTTTTGCCAAAGCTGCGGCGCGCAATCGCCTAAGTGGATTGGTAAATGCCCCAGTTGTGGCGAGTGGAATACCTATGTAGAAGAACTGGTTGTTAAAGAAGAAAAACGCCCCGGCTGGCAAGGTACTACCGGCGGTTCTAAAAGGGTAAACAAACCCACCTTAGTTTCAGCAATAGAGCATAATACAGAGCAGCGCATTGTACTGTCTGACAACGAACTTAACCGTGTTTTAGGCGGTGGCTTAGTTGCAGGCTCTCTTGTATTATTAGGTGGAGAACCCGGCATTGGCAAGTCTACTTTGATGCTGCAAATTGCCCTGCAACAACCGGGTATTAAAACCCTCTATGTATCGGGTGAGGAGAGTAACCAGCAGATAAAAATGCGTGCCGAGCGCATTGGCATTAAAAACGAAGAGTGCTACATACTGGCTGAAACTAATACCCAAAACCTGTTTAAGCAGATAGAAGATATTCAGCCCGATTTGGTTATTATCGACTCTATCCAAACCCTGTCTACCTCGTTTATAGAGTCGTCGCCGGGCAGTGTATCGCAAATACGCGAGTGTACCGGCGAGCTGCTAAAATTTGCCAAAGAAAGCGGCACCCCTGTGGTGCTTATAGGCCATATTACCAAAGAGGGCAGCATTGCAGGCCCTAAAGTGCTGGAGCATATGGTTGATGTGGTGCTACAGTTTGAGGGCGACCGCAACTACATATTCCGTATTGTGAGGGCCATTAAAAACCGTTTTGGCTCTACGGCCGAAATGGGTATTTACGAAATGATTACCAACGGCTTGCGCGAGGTTAGTAATCCGTCAGAAATACTTATATCGTACCGCGACGAATACCTAAGCGGCATTGCTATTGCAGCCACTATGGAGGGCGTACGCCCCATGCTTATTGAAACCCAGGCATTGGTTAGCACAGCGGTATATGGTGTGCCACAACGCTCTACCACAGGCTTTGATGCCCGCAGGCTGAATATGTTACTGGCAGTGCTGGAGAAACGCTGTGGCTTCCGTTTAGCGGCTAAAGACGTGTTCCTGAACATAGCCGGAGGTATTAGGGTTGATGACCCCGCTACCGATTTAGCCATTGTGTGTTCTATCCTCTCATCGGCTGAGGATATTGCCATACCGGGTAAAACCTGCTTTGCAGCAGAGGTAGGCCTTTCGGGCGAGATACGCCCCGTAAACCGAATTGAAAACCGCATAATGGAAGCCGAAAAACTGGGCTTCGACCGCATATTTATTTCCAAATTCAACCAAAAGGGTTTAGATCTAAAAAAGTATAACATTCAGGTAGTGTTTACCTCTAAAATAGAAGAGGTTTTCAAAGGCCTTTTCGGTTAATATAGCTATGGAAATTCAACACCTATACGACGGAAAAAACGGCCGCTTTTTTATGTTGGCCGATGGAAAGGAACAAGCCTTTATGACTTACGTGCATGCAGGTCCGGGTAAGTTTATTATAGACCATACGGTTGTAATGCCTGCAAACGAAGGCAAAGGCCTGGGTAAGCAACTGGTTGAAGCTGCTGTAACATTTGCGCGCGAAAACAACTACAAGATTATGCCGCTATGCCCCTTTACCAAAGCCGTGTTTGATAAGGCACCTGAAAAGTACGCCGATGTGCAGTTTTAAAGCTTTACACCAAACGGCTTAAGCAGCCAGCCGGTAAAGCGCTTTACAAAGCCCCAAAAGAAAGTGAATTTGCCCACTAGGGTGCCAAAGAATAACAGTATAGGTTGATAGGCCAGCACCATATAACCTATGTAGCAAAGTATATACAACCACAGGGGTTCGGTATCAAGGCCAACCCATTCAAAAAAGTAACGTTTGCTAAATGCGGTGGTGGTTCCTGTAACGGCAAACACGGTAAATATAACGGCAAAGTCCCAGTTAGAGGTTAACCCCCAACGTTTCTTAAGCCTTTCTACCCATGCCGGTGCTGCCATTGTGTTTACTTATTTTCGCGGCGTTGCTCCAGTTTGGGGCTATCGTTGCCGCTGCCTTTTTTAGCCAATCGGTAGTTGGCAAACAGGCCTTTTATACCGTCAATCAGCTTGTTTACATCGGCCAGGTTGGTGGCGTTGTATATACCGCGTACATGACGCTCTTTATCAACCAAAACAGCTTTGCCTGTTACTAATGTATTAGTGCTAAGGTCTTCGTTTTCTTTTAGCAGGTAGCCTTTTTGCGCCAGGTTGTATATATCGGCACGCGGGCCTGTAACAAAGTTCCACATGGCAGTGTCGGCCTGCAGGCGGGTGCTCATGGTTTTTAATACAGGTATGCTGTCTTCTTCGGGTTTAACGGTAAAAGCAAGTATGCGGAACTCCTCTGCTTTAATGCGGTAATCGCCCTTAATCCTTTTTTGCACCTCTTGCATCAGCGTGTTTAACTGTTTGCTGGTATCGGCATTGGCGGTGTTCATAAAGTAGGCAACGTATATATGCCCGTCTAAATTGGCGTTGCCATAGGTTTTGCCATCCTGGTTGGTAAGGCTAAACGTGGGCACAGCATGGTAAACAGTATCGGTTTTTGGCCTGCCTTTGGCATCTGTTGTTTGCACTACACTTTTAGGGCCGTAGTAGGGCAGGTTTAGTATGTTATGCTCGCCGCGGGTAAATAGTATATATAATACAGATGGTATTATAAGTATGGTTAATGTAACAGCTGCTATAATCGACTTTTTCATATCGGGCTATTTCTCCCTTTCGGGCAGGGGTGATGATAAAATAAAAAAATCCCGATTTTGTTTTAAAACCGGGATTTTTTATATCAGTATGTTTTCACGGTTACAGTTATTGTACCAGTATTTGCTCAACAACGGTGCGGTAAAGTGTAACGTAGTTGCCCTCTATTAACATAAGTACAATAAGGTATATAATTAATATAAAAGGCAGCACAACAGAGTAAATAAGGTTTTTAACCTCGTCTTTTAAGTGCATATAGTAGGCAACAATAGCGCCTGCCTTAAATAGGGTAAACGATATAAGGAATATCTTAAAGAAGGTAGGGCCAAAATGTACGCGTATGCTTGGCAAGGCCGCAAATACCTCAATAATGGTAACTGCAAGTAAAACCCAAAAAACATTCCATATCCAACGGGTGCGTGGTGGTGGTATAACTCCGGGTGTGTGTTCGTGATGAGCCATAATTAGTTTTTTATGCTATTGTTTAATCGCTTTAAGGGTTTATTATAACAGGTAGAAGAAGGTGAATACGAATACCCAAACCAAGTCTACAAAGTGCCAGTAAAGGCCAACTTTTTCAACCATTTCGTAATGGCCACGGCGCTCGTAAGTGCCGGCTATTACGTTGATAAAGATGATTATGTTGATGACAACCCCGCTAAATACGTGGAAACCATGGAAACCGGTGATAAAGAAGAAGAATGAGCCAAACAACTTGTGCCCATACTCATTATGTTCAAGGGTTGCGCCATGGTAAAGTACACCATCAACTATTCCGCCTGCCTCGGTGCCGTGGATAAAGTGATACCACTCGTATGCCTGAGAGCCCAAGAAGGTAAAACCACCAATAATAGTCAGGAACATCCATTTAATAACGTCTTTCTTATCGTTACGGTGGCCGGCCTCAACAGCTAATACCATTGTTACCGACGACATGATAAGGATAAAAGTCATTAAACCTACGTAGGCCATTGGGTACTCACCCTCTAAGAAAGGGAAGCTTTTAAATACCCTATCAGGTACGGCCCATTCTGTAACGTGGTTAAAACGTTGAAATGCGTAGGCAATTAATAAGCCCGAAAACGAAAACGCATCGGATACAAGGAAGAACCACATCATAAGCTTACCATAGCTTACGTTGTATGGCGACGTTCCACCAAACCACGAGGGTTTTTCTGTACTTACTTCGGCAGTGTGTGCTGACATCTTTTGATTAATCTATATTAACAGTTTGTGTTGTTCAAAAATTTCGCGGTGCAATTTTAACGAATTAAATACAAAAACACGAAAAGGTACACCCATAAAATATCTAAAAAATGCCAATAAATGGCACTTAAGCGCAATCCTAGGTGGTTTTGGGCGGTATAGGCACCCTTTCTTGCCCTGAAAATTACTACTAAAAGAGAAATTAACCCGCCCGATAAATGCAGCAAGTGCATAAAAGGGAGCAAATTCATCCAAGAGCTGGCTGTGTTTTTACTTACAAACGAGTTACCATCAACATATAATTGCTGAAAGCCCACGTATTGGTTGTAGGCAAAACCTAAGCCCAGTAACAGGGTAAGTATTAAAGCTAATACTACCATAGAGCGTTGGTCTTTTTTAACCGAAGCCTGGGCCCAAAACATGGTAATACTGCTCAAAACAATTAAAACAGTGCTTATAGCAAACGCCGGTGGCGGGTCTATGGCCTGCCAACCCTGCTGACCCATGCGCAATATGTAGCCCGATGTAAAACCGGCAAACAACATTACAATGGAAATAATGCCAACGTACATCATAGTAACCTTGGCACGCCTGCGCTGCAAAAGCTCTATGTTGGTATTTTCGTTATCTATAGCCATGCTTTGCATAGTACTTAAATTTTATCAAACATATATGCCAGCTGTACTACCGGCAGGTAAATAATAGAGGCAAACATAAGCCTCTTTGCAGCGGGTACATCCAACTGTTTTAGCAACTTATAAGCCTGGTATGTGAATAACAGGGCGGCTACCACCGCTATAATAGCCGATGTAATGCCTGTTAAGCCTAACCAATAAGGTAAAAAGCCCATAGGTACTAAAAATAAAGAGTAAATAACCATTTGTATGGCACTGGCCGATGTACGTCCACCGGCGGTGGGCATCATCTTAAAGCCTGCCTTCTCGTAATCGTCGTGCAGTATCCAGGCAATAGACCAAAAGTGTGGAAACTGCCAGATAAACTGGATTGCAAACATTGTCCATGCGCCAATGGTAATATCACCGTCGGCAGCTACCCAGCCAATCATGGTAGGCAATGCACCGGGGAAAGCCCCAACAAAAACAGCCAGCGGGCTAACCTTTTTCATTGGTGTGTACACCAGGGCATACAGCACAATAGCCAAAAGGCCAAGTATAGCGCTAAGCATGTTTACCTGTGTCCACAGCAAAACAATACCTGCCGCGCCTATAACAGAACAAAATGCTAAACCTTCAAATGTGTTAAGGGTGCCAATGGGCAGTGGGCGGTTTGCCGTGCGGGCCATAAGCTTATCGGTTTCCTGCTCTATAACCTGGTTATAGCCATTGGCAGCGCCGGTAACCAAAAGGCCACCAATCAAAACCCAAATTAAAATGCTCCAGTTGATAGTGTCGGCAGCGGTAACATAGGTAACACCGGCCGAAAACACAACCAGCGAAGCCAGGCGCAGTTTCATTAAGCGCGCAAACTCTTTTACTTTTACCATTACACTTGTATTGCCCTCAAGGGCCCTTTCAGCCGACATAAAATAAATACAAAACCAGTTTGTGAAAGCGGCTGCAAATATAGCAAACAAAGCCTTACGCTCTTAAGGTGAAAAGCTTGTTTAGAATACTTTTAAATAAGAGGCTTAAACTATGAGGAAACTCTCATAATTCATAATTACTAATTAATAATTTCGACGTTAGTCGAACAGCAGGTGTTTAACTGTTAACCCTTTGTTTTTCAGCATTATTAAGGCTTCAACCCCAATTTTAAGGTGGAGGTTTACGTAATCTGATGTTACTTTTTTGTCGCTCTCTTCGGTTTTAACACCTTCGGGAATCATGGGCTGGTCACTAACCAACAGCAGTGCCCCCGTAGGTATCTCGTTATGGAAGCCGCAGGTAAAAATGGTGGCTGTTTCCATATCTATGGCCATGGTGCGGGTTTTGCGCAGGTAGTTTTTAAACTCCTCGTCGTGCTCCCATACACGGCGGTTGGTGGTGTATACCGTTCCTGTCCAGTAGTCGCAGTTGTTATCGCGAATGGTGGT